>CAMCTH010000066.1 GCA_945877965.1 Planctomicrobium piriforme
GTTCCGTCCGGTAAATCAGCCCAATTCGAGTCACTCCGACAGTCTAGCGCCAGGCGCCCAATCCAATAGACAAAACCAGTCATTTTCCTCAGCAATAACGGAAGTCTTCACTATTCCTGACTAACTTGGACTTCTGTCGGTCACGTCAGTGTTGCGAAGGCATTTCGTGGATGGCCGTCAGCTTCAGATCAAACACATCGTCGACCGACACGGCAATATCGGCCGTAAAAGGGTACGGCTTCTTGAAACCGTCGCTCGAATATAGGAAGACCGGATTTTTCTTCAACGGCGGCACGTCCGGGCAGACGAACGGTACCGTCACCATAAATGCGGCGTCCTGCATCAACACGCCGACGTAGCGGTGATCGGGATGATAGTCCCAAGGTCGATGCGCGATCACGATATCGGCTTTCCACTCACGAATGATGCGAATTATTTTCAGTCGATTCTCCAACGATGGAACAAGTTCGCCGTCGTGGATGTCGAGCACCTGAGTCGTGGCGCCGATGACGGCGTCGGCCTTCTGCACCTCGGCCAATCGACGTTGGGCCAAGGGACCGCCGGCCGATTGCCAATGCCCGACGTCGCCGTTCGTAACGGAGACCAGCTTGACGTGATGGCCGTGCTTAGCCCATTTGGCAGCCGTGCCGCCGGCTTTGTATTGAGCATCGTCGGGATGCGCACCAAACACGACGATTCGCAGCTTATCGTCCGTCTCGCCGGCCAAAACATGCATCGCAGGTAACAGCCAACTGCAAGCGATCGTGGCCCAAGCAACCGATATGCGAAGCTTCATGGCAAATTTCCGATTACGGGAAGTTGAACGACGAGTAGCCCGACGGCGATGCGATTGACCGATATGGTGAAAGACGAACTTAGGTCGACGGGCAAGCGTTCGCGCGAACTGCCGCCCAATCGACGTCGATGCCGAGTCCCGGGCCGCTGGGCACCGTAACAAGCGGACCGATGATCGGAAGCGGTTTTTGGACGATACTGAACTCGTGATAGATCGGTCCTAGCGAATCGCCGGGATAACGTTCGACCTGCATGTTCGGGCAGGCAACGATCAGGTGTCCCATCGCAGCCGTGCCGACGTCCCATTCCAAGTTCGAACCGATCGTGCAGGCGACGCCGCGCGAGGCGGCGAACTCGACCATCCGCAGCGCGCGAGCCAGCCCGCCTTGCTTGCCGGGATAGACGTTGATGACGTCGCAAGCTTGGTTGCGGATCAATTCGCGAGCATGGACGAAGTCGAAGCACATGTCGTCGGCCATAATCACGGCCCCGGTCTCGCGACGTACCCGGGCGAGCGCTTCGTAATCGCCGTCGGGAGTCGGTTGTTCGACGAGCGCCAGACGGCAATCCGCGAGTGTTTTAACTTTGCGAATTGCCGTCTCGGCCGACCAGCCGCAGTTAGCGTCGATGTCGAGATTCAGTTCGGGGCCGATGACCTCGCGCACCGCACGAACGCGAAGCAGATCGTCGTCGGCCTCGCCGCCGACTTTCACTTTGATCGTGGTGAAGCCCGCGGCGACCCGTTCTGCTGCGGTTCGTCGGGCTCGATCGAGATCGTAGGCCCCCATCGAAAAGCGACAGCGAAACGTCAGGGGGCGACACGCTCCACCCAGAAGGTCGTAGACCGGGCGGCCGACGATCTTTCCCCATGCGTCCCAGCAAGCCATTTCAACGGCCGCCTTGGCGAACCAGTTATGTTTGCAGACGGCTTCCATCCGACGTTCGATTTCGGCGATGTCGGAGACCTTACAACCGACGAGAACCTTGGCAAAGAGGTGGTCGACGAGTGCCTTACATCCCCAGACGGTCTCGCCGCTCCAGCGCGGCATAACGGTCGCCTCGCCGACACCGTCGATCCCCGCATCGGTACCGATGCGAACGAGAACATATTCGCTCACCTCGTGCCGCCCGAGCGACGACACCATCCGACGTTCGGGCTTGAGCGGAATGCGAACCGCGTGGGTTTCGACGTGAGTGATCTTCATAGGAGCGTTCCGCGACGCATCGCCGCGCTCAGCCCAACTCACGTATCGGTCGGCCGCCGTTTTGCACGATCGCCGTCGGTCGGCCTTGCGGGTTCGTCCAATGCGTATCGAGCGGAATGCCGAGATGGCGGAACGTCGTGGCAGCCAAGTCTTCGGGCGTGATACGACGCGAGGCGATTCCGTAGCCCTTGTCATCGGTACTGCCAATCACTTGGCCGTGCCTCAACCCGCCGCCGGCGACGAGCATCGACATTACATTCGTCCAATGACCGCGGCCGGCCGTCTGCGTCATCACCGGCGATCGACCGAACTCGCCCATCATCAGAATCAACGTCGAATCGAGCAGACCGCGAGTTTCGAGATCGGTGATGAGCGTCGTTAGCGCACGGTCGATCGTCGGCAAAAGCGGAGTGAGTCCTTTCTCGATGCCGCCCCATTTCACCTCGTCGCCGTGATGATCGAAGTAGCCCCAGGCCCCGCTGACAAGGACGAAGCTCGTGCCGGCTTCGACGAGTCGTCGAGCGAGCAATGCTTTTTGGCCGACGCTGTTGTGTCCGTAGGCGTCGTGCATGGCGGCCGGCTCGCGGGCGATGTCGAAGGCTTCGCGGACCTTGCCCGACAGCACCATGTCGTAGGCCGACTGTTGGTGGCGGTCGAGATCGGCGAGGGCGCCCCGATCGTTGATCTTGCGCGAGAAGTCGTCGAAGCGACGACGTAACGTTTGCCGATCTTGCAAGCGTTCAAGCGTGAGTCCCTCGGGCATCGTCAACTTATCGGCGACTTCGAGTCCTTTTACCGGAGCGTAGTCGCGGCCCAATTCGCCGGCTTCCCAAACGTCGGAGGTCCAGCTTTCGGCCAGGCTGACGAAGCCGGGCATGCCCGGCACGTTCGGTCCGCGGTATTTCGCGGCAACGGAACCCATCGACGGATAGCCGCCGCCGTCTCGGCCGTCGTTCGTGCGTCGGGCGAGCGAATTGCCGGCCTGCATCGTGATAGGCGTGTGATTGCTCGACGAGCAATCGACGGAGCGAATCACGCTGAGCTTGTCCGCCATCTGCGCTTGCAGCGGCAAGTGCTCACTGAAACGAACGCCCGGCAGCCTTGTCCCAATCGTGCTATAAGGACCGCGGATCTCACGCGGCGCCTCGGGCTTGGGGTCCCACATATCGAGATGACTCGGCCCGCCCGAGAGCCAAAACAGGATGACCGATTTCTTGTCGTTCGATTTGCCGGCCGCGGCGGTGGCTGCCTGCACGCGCAACAAATCGGGAAGCGATAGCCCGGCTAGGCCCGCCGTTCCCATCTGCAAGAACCAGCGCCGCGAGCCGACGCGGATCAAATCGCGGATCGGCGGCAACATGGGATTCTGACGCAACGCGACCGAATGGGCGGCGTCGTGCGGTGTGACGGTACGATGCAGCATGGGTAGGTCTCCGATCTCGGTCGCCGGCGGAATGGGTGGGCAGGAGTCATCAATATATACCGATGCGTGTCTCGGCCCCAAATTCTATTTAACAATCGGACGCCAAACGGATTATTCGGACGGTTTTTTCCCCGCCGGGTCGGGGCCAACGCGAACCTGTAGCCGCGCCGTCGCCACCTCGCCGCGTTCGTTCGTGCTTTGCACCCGCACCAGATATTGCCCCGGCTTCGCGTAACGATGCACCGTCTTGGCATAGCCGTCTTTCGCGAGGGCTTTGACATTGCCGTCACTGCGGACCTCGACCGGCGGAGTGCCGTCGCCGAAGTCCCACACTTCGTTCCCTACGAAAGGACCAAACGTGCGGACTTGAAACGTCACGGCATCGCCTGGTTGAAGATTCAGCGACGGCGCGTAGGTCGCATGGATCGCCTGCGGCACACGCTCGGGATGCTCGCGATCGAACACCTGTACGACGGCAAAGTCGAAATCGATATGGCCCGCGGCGTCGGTCACTTTGAGAATCTCGCTATACGCGCCCGGCTTCGAGTAGGTGCGTTCGAATCGCGGTTCGTCGGTCGAAGTGCCGTCGTTTAACGTCCATTCGTACTTCGCGATCGACCCGGCCGCACTCCATGAGCGGCTGCCGTCGAGCACGACGCTCTCGCCGGCCCACAGTACATGGTGAGGTCGCGCGACGGCAATCAGCGCGGGCCGATGTTGCCGCAAATTCGCTTCCCAGAGCATGCCATAGGCGGCTTGCGTGCCCCACTTGCCCGAGGGCTGGCGGCTTTTGATTTCGAAATGCAGGTGCGTCCAGCCGCCGCTAGCTCCTTCTTTGCCGAGCACCCCGATCCGATCTCCTTTGCGGAGCATTCGACCGGAAACGATTTGCGAATCAATTTCCTGCATGTGGCTGTATCGGTAATACCAACCGCGGGCATCGAGTAGATAGACGACGTCGTACCGCTCGGCGACCGGGGAATCGAATTCTTTCGTGCGACGATGTCCCTCGAGCACCTCGAGCCCGCGAGAGACGACCAAGCCGTCGGTCGCCGCGACTACCTCGACCATTCCTTCGGCTCCGCCGATGTCTTCACCGCTGTGATAGTAAATCTTTTTCACATTCGGACGTTCACCGCCGTCCACATACGTCGGCTCGTTTGCCATCTGCGTCGAGGTGGCAAACCAACGTTGCTTCACCGGATAGACGAACTCCTCGGGCTCGATCAGCGGCGCATCGGCAGGCCAGACTCGAAAACGAGCATCTTTCACCAAGCCCCACGAATCATTTCCGGTGTTTGAGTAATAGCCGTGGGTTATGGGACAGTCGATCCGTACACCGGCGACGGTCGTCGGTAAGTGATACGTCGCCGACACGAGCGTCGTGCTTTGCCCGTTAACCTCGACGGTCACTTCCGCGCGACGAACCGCATCGCGAAGGGCGTCGCGAGTTTCTTTCAAATCAAGAAGCTTGATCGTCGCTCGCTTTCCATTGCTCAACACGACGTCGGCCGACTCTCCCAAGCTCAGGTCAACCACGCGCAGCAGTGTCGGTTTGTTCGCGGCAACGGCCGGCGGTTGAGCACGGGCCGATTGCGAATGCGCCGCAACGAGGCAGATCTGCGTTACGAGCACGGCACACGAAACGGACGGGAAAATCGTCGCTCGATTCCAACGAAGCATGACTCGCTCTCCTAGGTTGCAACACTCAGAAGCTAGGGCTCGCGGTGCTTTGCCGCAAGTTGCCAAACGTTCGTGCTCACCACCCGCTTAGGCGCAGACCGGCGTCGGTAATCTATAAAATTGACCACGAGTGATCGGGCGAGTACCCTGCCGATGTTTCGATTGATTTGCCCGACGTGATCACTCCCGCCTGCCGACTCGCGTTCTTTCCGTCGAGCGGCCTTTTGTTCCCGCGTTCCGGACGGCGTCGCTTGGCACGCCGCGACAAGCATGATGCGCTTCACGATTCTGACTTTGGCATGGCTCTCGTCGATTTCGTCGACAGTGCTGTTCGCCGCAGACCCGAATACGGCCTGGAGCGAGTTGCGGGAGCATTTCCACCCGCCGGCGGAATTCGCCGGAAAGTTCGGTGACTACGATTCGCCGCTGAAATTCTATGACGGCGCTCCGGTGGAGAATGCCTTCGCATGGTCGCAGCGCCGCACCGAGATTCGCGCACATTGGCATAGTTTACTCGGCGCATGGCAACCGCTGATTGAGCGTCCGCGAATCGAGATCGTGGAATCATCGCGTCGCGAGAACTTCATGCAGTATCGCGTTCGCGTCGAAGTTGCGCCGGGACATATGCTCGCCGGCTATCTACTGGTACCGGAAGGGTGCAGCCCGTTTCCCGCGGTCGTCGTACCGTATTACGATCCGGAGACCAGCATCGGCTTGAAAGGAGAACTGCGCGACTTTGCCCTGCAACTCAGCCGGCGCGGTTTCGTCAGCTTGTCGATCGGCTCGCCCGGCGGCGACGCTCGCAAGCCCGACCGCGGTGTAGCCATTTGCCAACCGTTGTCATACCTCGGTTACATCGCGGCTAATTGCTACAACGCGCTCGCGAGCCGACCGGAAGTCGATGCCAAGCGGATCGGCATCGTCGGGCATTCGTACGGCGGCAAATGGGCCCTGTTCGGCTCGTGCCTGTACGACAAATTCGCGTGCGCCTTCTGGTCCGATCCAGGGATCGTGTTCGATGAAGCGCGCGGCAGCGTCAACTATTGGGAACCCTGGTATCTGGGTCTCGAAGCGGGACGCACACGCAAGCCGGGACTTATCACCGCCGACAATACGCGAACGGGTCCTTACGCCCGGCTCAGGGAAGAAGGCCGCGATCTGCACGAGTTGCACGCCCTCATGGCCCCGCGGCCGTTTCTCGTCTCCGGCGGTTCCGAAGATTTTCCAGCCCGCTGGATCGCTCTTAATCATTCCCTCGCCGTTAACGAATTCCTCGGCCGTCGCAATCGCGTGGCGATGACGAATCGTCCGGCCCACGGTCCAACGTTGGAATCGAACGCGCAGATCTACGCCTTCTTCGAACACTTCTTAAAATCTCCGCGGACAGACGTCGTCGCCGTCGCGCACCGCGGACTATTGCGTGACGCTCCTGAAAACACGCTGCCAAACTTCGCGGCGTGTCTGGAGGTGCAGATGGGGTTCGAGTTCGACGTACGACGGAGCCACGACGGCGTGCTCGTTTGTATTCACGACGACACGCTCGACCGGACGACCGACGGCGACGGCTCCGTCATTGATCGAACGCTGGCCGAATTGCAACAACTCGATGCCGGAGCCTGGTTCGGGACGTCGTTTCGCGAGTTGCGCATCCCGACCATCGACGCCGTCTTGAAACTGATTGCCGACCATCCCGCAGCGGCCGGAATCTATACCGTCGACTTGAAGGCCGACGACGAGGCTGTGGAAACCGACGTCGTTCGCATGGCCAAGCGGCACGGCGTGCTTGATCGGCTGCTGTTCATTGGACGGACGATCGACCATGCCGACGTGCGGCAACGATTGCGAGCCGCCGACCGGCAAACACACACGGCAACCGTCGCCAATATCCGTAGTGAGCTAACCCAGGCCGTCGACGACGCCGACTCGGACTGGGTCTACGTCCGTTTCGTGCCGACAGCCGCAGAGGTCGCCGCGATCCGTGCCGTAGGCAAGCGCACGATCATCGCCGGACCGACCGTCGTCGGATTAGAAATCGATCATTGGACGCAAGCCGCAGCGGCCGGAGTCGATGCCGTCTTGACCGACTATCCCCTGGAACTCCGCCGCCGACTGGCCGGACGAGGCGACTAACCACCATGCACACTACGCTCGCAAAACCGCTCGTTCGTGCCGTCTTGGCTTCGCTCGCTTTGGCGAGCTGGTGCCCCGCGTTGCCCAGTGCCGAAAACTTACACGCCGATTGCAACACGTTTCGCGGCTCCGCCGCCGGCAACTTCGAGATCATGGTGTAGTCATCGGTAGTAATTTCTCAGAAAGATCGAACATGATGCCCCGCCTAGTTTCGTTCACGATGATTGCCGTCGCTTGGTTGGCTACGTCGGTTTCGGCGGCGACATTCAATATCATCGATTATGGCGCCACGCCGAACGACGATTCGGATGATACCGTCGCCGTCGCAAAAGCTTTGGCTGCGTGCGGTGCAGTCGGCGGCGGCACCGTTTTCGTTCCCGCCGGGACGTTCATCATTACGCGCCAAGGCGCCGAGTCGCCGATCCTCATGGTGCCGTCGAACACGACCCTTTGCGGCGAAGGAGCCGCTTCGATCTTGCAATATCCCAAGCGGGCCAGCGAGTCGAACTTCTGGCGGATGTTGGGCCACGGTCCGGAAGGGGTTCGCAATGTTACGATTCGCGATCTCCACCTCGACGGCGGCAACACGCACCCGGCCTACGTCAAAGGAGTTCCCGAGCACAATCACGGCATCTTTCTGTACGCCAAGGAGGCGATCGTCGAGAACGTCGTGGTCGAGAAATTGCTCATTGAAAACTTCTCCGGCGATTGCGTTGCCGTCGGCTACGGCTGCCGCAACATCACGATCCGCGACGTGGCGATGCGAAACTTCCTGCGACAGGGAATTCAGATGGGGGGCGGCAATGGGGCTCGTGATTATCTCGTCACCGACTGTCACGATCTCGAGCACTCCATCGAACCGGGCGGATCGACGATTCACGTCGAACATGCCCGCGGGTTGCAGAACGTGCAGATCATCGCCAATCGCTGTCGCCGTTCGCTCTTGGCAGGCGGCGTCGACGGCTTGTTGATTCGCGATAACGTCGTCAGCGGCCGCATCGAAGGGAACGGCAATACGAACTTTCTCGTCGCGGGCAACGTCGTTCGCGGTAACGCCGGCGCGACTCGCCCGTTAATGCAGTTCGGATACGCCGACGGATTGATCGTGCGTGACAACATTCTCCGCGCCGCACCCGAATCGACGCAGACCGGAATCTATATCTGGGGCAAGTCGAGGTACAACGCGAACCCGAGTCGCGACGTCTCCGTGTCGGGCAATCTCATTTGCTGCGGCGAGACGGGCATCTCGCTCAACGGCGTCGACGGGGCCACGATCGGCTCGAATCGCATTCGAATTCCCGAGGGCAAGAAGGACGTTGCGGTAAGCCGCGCCGAGAACGTCGTCATCGAACAGACCGGCACCTCCGAGAAGTCCGCGAGTGCCAAGCCGTAGGCCCGACAAATTATCGTAAGATTCGTTTCTACCGCATCTCGTTCACCGGCGACTCGAAGCGGGAATACCGCAAGTCGTTCGTCGTGCCGAGCGAAAGTGAGTTGTAGATGGACCCCGTAGCACGATTCTCAATAGAACGAGCATGTACCATGACCGGAGCCTTCCAGCGAACGACGCTAATTCTTACCGCCTATTTCGGCCTCGCGGGCATTCTGGTCTCGGCCGACGACCTGAATTGCCTCAAGGAAGAGGAGCGGGCTGCCGACGGATTGTACGTGCGGCTGCAACATGATGCATACACGGCACTTGATCGGCGTCTCGACGTCTTTGAGGCGTTGAAGTCGGCGGACGACATCCGCGATTACCAAGGTCGTTTGCGGGCTTTCTTCGTCGAGCAGTTGGGCGGCTTTCCCGAGCGCTCGCCGCTGAACGCGCAAACCGTTCGCACCATTGATGCCGACGGATACCGCATCGAAAACGTCCTCTTCGAAAGTCGCCCTAAGCATCACGTCACGGCTAACCTGTACTTGCCCGACGGACCAGGACCGTTTCCCGGCGTGATCGTGTCGAGCGGTCATAGCCGCACCGGCAAGACGGCCGACTACAACCAGCGATTCGGCATCGCGATGGCTCGTAACGGCATGGCGGCACTCTGCTTCGATCCCATCGGCCAAGGCGAGCGATCGCAGATCTTGAATGCCGACGGAGGGCCGCAGTTCCCGGGAACGACGACGGAGCATTACTTAGTCGGCGTGGGTTCGATTCTGGTCGGTCGCAATACGGCCGGCTACCGCGCTTGGGACGCGATGCGGGCCATCGACTATCTCGTGAGCCGGCCGGAGATTGATTCGAAACGAATCGGCATGACCGGTTGTTCCGGCGGCGGCACGATGACGAGTTACGTTATGGCGCTCGACGACCGCGTGGCGTGCGCCGCGCCGGCTTGTTACCTAACTACGATGCGACGCCTGATTGAAACCCTCGGTCCGCAAGATGCGGAGCAAAACATCTTCGGACAGATTGCGTTCGGCCTCGACCACCCGGATTACGTGTTGCTGCGGGCCCCCAAGCCGACATTGATTAGTTCGACGACCGGCGATTTCTTCGACATTCGCGGAGCTTGGGACAATTACCGCCAAGCCAAGCGCACGTATGGGCAATTGGGATTCCCGGAGCGGGTCGATCTCGTCGAGGTCGAAGGTAAGCACGGCGTACAACCTCAGAATCTCGCCTCGATTACGCAATGGATGCGACGTTGGCTGCTTGATCGCGACGAAGTAATTCCGATTGCCGAGTTGCGGACCCGACCGCCGGAGGAGTTGTTATGCACGAAGTCGGGGCAAGTGCTGCGGCTTCCCGGTGAGCGATCGGTATTCGATCTGAACGCGGAATACGAGCTTGAATTGGCAGGTCGGCGGCAGGCACTGTGGAAAGCTGAATCACCAAAAACCATGATCGAGAAGGTCCGCGAAACGGCGGGGATTCGTCCGCTTGCTCAGCACGCGCCGCCGACCTGGAAAGACTTAGGCCGCATACAACGTCCGAGCTATCACATCGACAAGCTCGTTCTCCATACCGATTCTGGCGTACCGCTTCCCGCACTGACGTTTCATCCCAAGTCGCCCCAAGACGAAGCCTATTTGTATCTGCATGACGACGGCAAATTGGGCGACTCGGAGGCAGGAGGCACCATCGAGAAACTCGTCGACGACGGATACGCCGTCGTCTCGGTCGACTTAAGCGGACAAGGCGAAACCGGCTCGGGAAAACGCGATCAGCTTCTGGGCGACGCCAAGACCTATTACTTGGCTTATCTACTGGGGAAATCGCTCACCGGTTTGCGGACCGAAGACGCTTTGGCGGCGGCCCATTTCGTCGCCTATTACCAGAAGCCAAAGAATTCGCCGCGTCGAGTGCATTTGGTCGGAGTCGGTCAGACCGGTATCGTGGCGCTGCACGCCGCGGCTTTACGTCCGGAATTGTTTGCTTCCGTCACCTTGCGGAACACACCGCACGAGTGGGCGTCGACCGTCAAGCGGCCCATTCCTGCGGGACTGCTCGATGGCACGATTCATGGAGCTCTGAAAGTTTATGACCTGCCGGATTTGGTCCGGGTCATTGGAGCAGAGAGAGTTCGCTTCGAGAATTAGCGAGTCGCCGGCAAGTTGTGATCAAGCGAAGCAGTATCACATGCCATCCGGCATCTTCCCTGAAAAGTACGAACGCTTTCACTACGAAAGACATCTTGCCGATGCGATCTTCCCAATTCTCTCGAAGGGCGTTGCTCCAAGCGAGCGCTGCGCTGACGGCGACCGCGTTTTGGTCAAAGGAATCTTGGTCACAACCAGCGTCGTCGCCCGTACGGCCGTTGGCAAAATACTCTGAAGTTTTAGCTCTGCTGGAGCGGCGCGGACGTAAGTACCGAATAATTGGCTCTGCTCCCGATCAGTCGCCGATCGTGGCGGTGAAGTGCGGCGGTGACAAATTACCTGCCATCCTGATCAGCGGCGGTGCGCATTCCACCGAACACGCCGGAGCGCTCGCCACCGTCGAAGTGATCGAGCGGCTGCAAACCAAGCATGTCGTCTGGGTGGTTCCGGCCCGTGATCCCATCGGGCTCAGCGGTTACCGTCATGCTCTGAGCCTAGGCCTCGGCAAATCGCCCGAACTCGAATCGGTTGACGGACTCGACGATTTTCTCCGCCGCCACGGCGAAGTCCTGATCGACGCCGACGGCACGCTGCTGGTCATGATCGGTGAATACGGTTACGCCAACCGCGGCCTGCTCCACAAAATCGAAAAGGGCGCGGCGGTTCTTGACCCGCTACGCGGTCGCCGCATCTGGTACGCCTCGCAGCGCAACGACACCCCGGGATCGGCACCACTCGAACGAGCGTATACGCTGATCGTGACGCCCGACGGCGAGATTCTGCACCTCAATCGGTTTCACGACACGCGCTGGGCTCCCGCGGAAGTCCGCTGCTTACGAAACTTGATGTCCGAAGTTCGTCCCGGCCTGACGTTCGATCTGCATGAGCACGATCACGGGCCGTTCTTTTGGATGTCGGCCCGCAAGCAACGCACCGAAGACGACGAGATTTGGGAGCGACGGATGGTAACGGAAGCCGTTCGTGCGGTGGCGGCCGGGGGTTCTGAGTTAGCTCCCGATTCCTATTCCCCCGGCTCGTTTTTCGAACGGCTCGAGCGCGGAGTCTTTTGGCTCGATGCGGGAAAACGAGGGGAAGGGCTCAATCTCGTCGACTTCGCTGCCAAGCAATACGGTCCGGGGTTCACGATCGAAACCGGGATGCAATGCCCTTTCGAAGAACGCGTGCGCCAACACCTACTCGTCGTACAAACGGCGGTCAGCGTGTTTGAGCAACGATACGCGTGAGCTTGGCTCAGCCGTAATTCGTTGATCGTCGCCGTAGTACGACGGAGTTTTCTCATTGTCGTGTGATGAATTAGTCGACTAGAATAAGCATCGAACTTCGCCGATGCATTTGTGTTCGCACCGAAACATGGTCTGAACGCGGCCCACTCCGGTGATTTCGCTCCGCCCGGCTTCACCCCGCCTTTCGCTCTGCCAATCGTATGCACTTGCCGCGACTAATTGCGCGTTTGCTCGGCGGCTTGCTTAGCTTGGCGGCGTGTGCGATCCCTTCGTACGCGCAGGGTGAGGACGTTGAGCCGCCGCTGCATAGGCAGATCGACTCGATGATCTCCCAACGACAAGCTGAATTGAAACTGTCTGCGGCCGAGCGGAGCAGCGACGCCGAATTTGTGCGTCGACTCTATCTCGATCTGGCCGGGGTTATCCCCACGCCCCAGCAGGCTCGATCTTTTCTCCACGACGACGCTCCCGAGAAACGCGAGCGTTTGATTGAGGAATTGCTGACGAGCCTCGACTATGCCTTGCACATGGCGCGCGTGTTCGACGTGATGCTGATCGAGCGCCGTCTACCGACGATCAGCTCGTACGACGTCACCACGTCGAATTGGCGAGCGTACCTGACCGAGTCGTTTGCCAAAAATAGGGCGTGGGACGAAATGGTCCGAGATATACTTGGCAGCGA
>CAMCTH010000067.1 GCA_945877965.1 Planctomicrobium piriforme
GGCGAAACCGCAAGCGAACCGCGCCGCCGCACGCTTGCGGTTTCGCGTGCACAACTAAATAGCGCGCGTACCGCGGCGCACCCGACCTTGAATTGCCAAAGAAAAAAGTGCGTCGTCGCTCGCGCTGCGGCGAGCCTCTTGTACGAACCGAGTCTCGAGACGTTTCTCGCCGCGCGTCGCGCTCGAACCGCAAAGGTTCCGCGACGCGAGGCGCCAGCGACGACGCACCGAACGACGCCCGTTCCGATCACCAGGATCCGAAGTTTCGCTCCGGCTTTTTGCAGACGACGCGCGTCGTTCCTGATCGCGTCGCCCAGGCGAAGTCGCGGGCCGATTCGAGCCGCCGCGTCGCGCGAGAATCGTGGGTTTGCCAAGTTGGCAACCGTGCCTCGATCGTCGCTCGACGTTGCCGTTCGCACCGGACCGCAGGCGGTCGCTTCGCTTAGTTCGACTTCTCACGAAGCCTGAACCGGACCGACGTCGTCGCGCGCCGTACGTCCCGAGTTCGCCGAGCACGGTCTCGGGGAACTCGTTCCATCCGGCTGGGGGGCGATGGCTCGACACAAGCGGGCCGAGCGGGATCGCTCCGTTCACACCACGATTCTGCTTCCGCACGACTGGCTACGGCGAACGTTTCGAAACCCGAGGGTCGGGGTCCGCAGCAAAGTAACGAAGCCGAGCTTGCCACAGAGGCCGGCGCAATTTCAAGGAGGAAAAAAATCGACGCTCGTTTAGCCGCCGGGTTGCCCGGCGGCTAAACGTCCAGTTTCTCCCCCTTGGGCCCGACCCGGACACTGGCATGCCGTCGCGCTGCCGCGTATTATCAACTCGTTCGTTTCCCTCCGTCCGATTCCTCCCTGAGTGAGCTTCCAGCTATGCGACTTTCCCTGTTCCGCCTCCTCGCGCTCGTCGTACTCGGCGGCCTCGCCCCATCGGCGACCGCGTTCGAAATGCCGGTCGTTACGCCTCTGGCCGACGGCCTCAAGAACCCCGAGTCGGTCGCGGTCGGCTTCGCGACGGTCGACGGCAAAGGCAAGTTCACGATCGTCGTCTCCGAGATCGGCGAGTTCGGCACCGACGGCGACGGCAAGATCACGATCCTCGACGGCGCGAACAAGAAGCCCCTGGCCGAAGGACTCGACGATCCGAAGGGGATCGTCTTCGTCGGCGAACAACTCTTCGTGACCGACAAGACTCGCGTCTGGCGGATCGGCCCCAAGGGAGGCAAAGAGGTCTTCGCGGCGGCCGAGGCGTTCCCCGTCGCGCCGAAGTTTCTGAACGACATCGAAGCCGACTCGGCCGGCAATCTGTACGTCTCCGACTCGGGCGACTTGAAGGGGGGCGAAGGAGCCGTCTACAAGATCACTCCCGACGGCAAGGTCACGACCATCCTCGACAAGACGAAGGTCCGCGCTCCGAACGGCCTGCTGCTCGACGGCGACGACGTTCTGTTGGTCGCCGACTTCTTTAGCGGCGACCTGAACCGCTTGAGCCTGAAAGACGGCACGATGACGAAGATCGCCGAAGGTCTCGACGGCGGCGACGGCTTGGTCTTCGACTTCGACGGCAATCTGTACGTCACGCAATGGTCGAAGGGCGTGCTGAGCATCCTCCGCGACGGCAAAGGTCCCGCGGTCCCGTACGGTCCGAAGTTCACCGCGTCGGCCGATCATTGCCTAAACCCGAAGACCGGCCAACTGCTGATCCCCGACATGAAGGCCGGCACCGTCGTCGGCGTCTCGATCGTCTCGGCCGCTCCGACCGACATCGACGCCAAGCCGTTGACGACCGTTCGCTTCGAGCCGGCCTTCACGCAGATCGAAGAGATCGAACGACCGATCATTCTGACACATGCCGGCGACGGCTCGGGCCGCGTCTTCATCGCCTCGCAGAAGGGGAACATCTACGTGCTCGATTCGGCCACCGATACGGCCGAGCCGCGGTTGTTCTTCGATTTCCAAGCGCACGTAACCTACAAGGACAACGAGAACGAAGAGGGCTTCCTCGGCCTCGCGTTCCATCCGCAATTTAAAACGAACGGCGAGTTCTTCGTCTTCTACACCAAGAAAGACGCCGAGCCGCACACGTCGGTCATCTCGCGCTTCACCGCTAACAAGGCGACCCCGCAGACGGCCGACGCCAAGACGGAACAAGAGATCATCCGCATTCCGCAGCCGTTCTGGAATCACAACGGCGGCACGATCGCCTTCGGCCCCGACGGCAAGTTGTACGTCGGCCTGGGCGACGGCGGCGCGGCCGACGATCCGATGGGGAACGGCCAGAACCTGAGCACGATCAACGGTTCCATCTTGCGACTCGACGTCGATGCGAAAGATCCGGGCCTCGGGTACGCCGTGCCGAAGGACAATCCCTTCGTCGGCAAAGAAGGAGCCCGCGGTGAAATTTGGGCCTACGGCGTCCGCAACATTTGGCGCCTCGCGTTCGATCCGAAGACGAGCACCCTTTGGGCCGCCGACGTCGGACAGAACATTTGGGAAGAGATCAACCTGATCGTCAAGGGCGGCAACTACGGTTGGAACCAACGCGAAGGAATGCACAAGTTCCGCGCGAACGGCTCGGGCCCGAAGCCGGAGTTCATCGAACCGATTTGGGAATACCATCACGACATCGGTCGCTCGATCACCGGCGGCCACGTCTACCGCGGCCAGAAGATTCCGCAGTTGCAAGGTTGGTATCTCTATGCCGACTACATCCGCGGCACCGTCTGGGCGTTGCAGTATGACGAAGCCTCGAAGAAGCTGCTGGCCAACCGCGAGATTCCGGGCAATGTCAGCCCGGTCGTCTCGTTCGGCGAAGACCAATCGGGCGAGAGCTACTTCATCACGACCGGCAACCGGTTCTATCGCATCGTCAACGGTCAATAACGACTCGTTCTCGTTCCGGGTCTCCGGCTTGGGAGTGCAGGAACGAGCCGTAAAACAGTGAGGTCCGTCGTGCTCCGCCTCGCGTGGGTAGCGATGTTCGTATTCGGCGCGACCGCTCAGGTCGTTGCCGCGGACGGATCGTCGCTGAGCTACTCGCGGGACGTGCTGCCGATCTTGGCCAAGAACTGCTTCGCCTGTCACGGGCCGGACGAGGCGCATCGCCAGGCCGACTTGCGACTCGATCAGCGCGAAGGGGCGTTGGCGGCGCTGCCGAGCGGTGAGTGGGCCGTCGTCGCTGCGAAGCCGGACGAAAGCGAGTTGCTGCGCCGCGTCGTGACGGACGACGCCGATTTGCGAATGCCGCCGGCCAAGCACGGCCCGCCGCTGACGCCGGAGCAAGTCGCGATCTTGCGCCGTTGGATTGCCGACGGAGCGTCGTACGCGCCGCATTGGTCGTTCGTCGCCCCGCAGCCGGTGAAGAACCAAGCGGCGGTGCGCAACGAGCTTGACCGCTTCCTCGTCGCGAAGTTGGAAGCGACGGGCCTGCCGCCGAACGACGAGGCCGAAGCGGATATTCTTTGTCGCCGCTTGTATCTCGACCTAATCGGCCTCCCGCCGACGCCGGAGCAGGTGGCGGAGTTTGTCCGCGCTTACTCGAACTCAAAAGGGCGAGAGCAAGCTTACACTGCGCTAATCGACACACTCCTCGCGTCGCCGCACTTTGGCGAACGTTGGGCGCGGCCCTGGCTCGACGTCGCCCGGTATGCCGATAGTCGCTGTTACGGCTCCGATCCGCTTCGGCCGAACATTTGGCCTTATCGCGATTGGGTCATTCGCGCGTTCAATCGGAACTTGCCGTACGACGAGTTCGTGGTCGAGCAACTCGCCGGCGATCTGTTGCCCGACGCAACCGACGAGCAGCGACTCGCGACGGCGTTCCATCGCAACACAATGACGAACACCGAAGGGGGCACCGACGACGAAGAGTTCCGCGTCGCGGCCGTCAACGATCGGACCCACGTCACGTTCCAGGCCTTCATGGGCCTGACAATGGGCTGCGCGAAATGCCACAACCACAAGTACGACCCGATCACGCAGTGTGAATACTATCGCACGTTCGCGATCTTCAATCAGTCGGAAGACTCGGACAAAGCCGACGAATCGCCGACGATGCCGCTCGCCGATGAGACCGAGGCCAAGAAGAAAATCGAACGCGAACGAGTGCAAGCCGAACTCGACCCGCTGAAGAAACAGAACGACGAATTGAAAGCGGCCGTTGAGAAAAACGCTGCAAAGAAGGACGTGCCGAAGGCCGAAGTCGAAGCGGCGCAAAAGCAATACGACACCGTGCGGAAGCAAGTCCGCGAGTTGGAGAGCAAGCTCAACGCGCTCAAACCGCTGGCCGTCCCGGTGATGCGGGAGTTGCCGACGGAGAAACGTCGACCGTCGTTCATCTTCGTCAAAGGGAATCATCTCACGCCGGGCGACGCGGTTGAGCCGGGCTTGCCCGCCTCGTTCCATGCCGTGCCGACGACGACCGCAGCGCAAAAAAATCTCGATCGCCTCGCGCTCGCCCGCTGGATCGTCGACCCGAAGAACCCGCTGACGGCCCGCGTCGCGGTCAATCGGATCTGGGCGCAGTTGTTCGGCATCGGTCTCGTCGAAACCGAAGAGGATTTCGGCATCCAGGGCTCGCCGCCGAGTCACCCGGAATTGCTCGATTGGCTGGCAGTCAGCTTCGCTGAGGGGAGACCGGAGACCGGAGACCTGAGACTTGAGTCAAACAAGACCTCTCTCACTCCTGTCTCTAGTCTCTCGTCTCCAGTCACCCCGTGGGACGTCAAAGCCCTCATCAAACAGATCGTCACGAGCGCGACGTATCGCCGTTCGTCGCACGTCTCGGCGACGGCGTTGAAACTCGATCCGCGTAATCGGCTGCTCGGCCGCGCGCCGCGGTTTCGCTTGGAAGCCGAACTCGTCCGCGATCAGGCCCTCGCGCTCTCGGGTCTGCTCAGCAAGAAAATCGGCGGGCCGAGCGTCTTCCCGCCGCAGCCCGCCGGCATGTGGCAAGCGGCCTTCAACGGTGAGCGGACTTGGACGACGAGCCCGGGCGAAGACAAATACCGTCGCGGGCTGTACACGTTCTGGCGACGCACCGTGCCGTATCCTTCGATGGCGACGTTCGACGCCCCGAGCCGCGAGACCTGCTCGGTCCGCCGCATCCGTACGAACACGCCGTTGCAGGCCTTCGTCACACTGAACGATCCCGTCTACGTCGAGGCGGCGCAAGCCTTGGCCCGCCGCATCGTTCGCGAAGGGGGCTCGTCGACCGATGAGCGACTCCGCTTCGCGCTACGGCTCTGCACCGGCCGCGAACCGCAAGCGGAGCAAGTCGCGCCGTTGGCGGCGCTCTTGGACGATGAACTGCAACATTACCGCAGCGATCCGAAGGCGACCGCGGCCTTGACCTCCGCACCGCTCGGCCCGTTGCCTAAAGAACTCGATGCGGCCGAGATCGCGGCGTGGACCGTCGTCGCCAATGTGTTGCTCAATCTCGACGCCGTGCTGACGCGGAGTTGAACCATGAACCCGCTCTTCGAACATCAACTCCATCAAACTCGTCGCCAGTTCTTGCAGACCGGCAAGCTTAGTCTCGGCGCCGTTGCGTTGGCGGCAATGAACGGCAAAGCAACAACAGCAGCCGCCGAACTCGACGGTCGCAATCCGCTCGCGCCGCGCCGGCCGCCGTTGCCCGCGCGAGCCAAGAACGTCATCTATCTCCACATGTCCGGCGGACCGCCGCAGCAGGACTTGTTCGACTACAAGCCCGAACTCGTTAAACGGAACATGGAGCCGTGCCCCGACTCGCTCTTGAAGAATCAGCGGTTCGCCTTCATCAAGGGGCATCCCAAGATGCTCGGCACGCCGTACAAGTTCGCGCAGCACGGCGACGGCGGCGCGTGGCTGAGCGAGCTCTGGCCGAATCTGGCGAAGCATGCCGACGATCTCTGCATCGTCCGTTCGCTGACGACCGATCAATTCAATCACGCGCCGGCCGAGCTGTTGCTATTCACCGGCTCGCAGAACTTCGGCGGGGCGGCGCTCGGCTCGTGGGTGACGTACGGACTCGGCTCGGAGAACGCCGATCTGCCGGGCTTCGTGGTGTTGGTTTCGGGCGGAACCGATCCGACCGGCGGCAAGAGTTTGTGGGGCTCCGGCTTTCTGCCTTCCGTGTTTCAAGGGGTGCAGTGCCGTACGGTCGGCGAGCCGATTTTGTATGTGAACGATCCGGCCGGCATGTCGCGTGACGTTCGTCGCCGCAGCCTCGACGCCTTGCAGCAACTGAATCAACTCGAACTCCGCGAGTTCGGCGATCCCGAGACGCTCGCGCGGATCGGTCAGTATGAACTCGCCTTCCGCATGCAGGCGGCGGTGCCGGACGTGATGAACATCGCCGACGAGCCGCAGCAGGTGCAGGACGAATACGGCGCGAAACCGGGCGAGTCGCGATTCGCCAACAATTGTTTGCTCGCACGACGCTTGGTCGAGCGCGGCACCCGCTTCGTGCAACTGTTCGATTGGGGTTGGGATTGCCACGGCACCGGGCCGGGCGACGACATCGTGCAGCATTTGCCCAAGAAGTGCGAGCAGGTCGATCGCCCGATCGCGGCGCTGTTGGGCGATCTGAAACGTCGCGGCCTGTTGGACGAAACGCTCGTCGTCTGGGGCGGCGAGTTTGGGCGGACTTCAATGAACGAAGCTCGCGGCGGTTCGAAGTCGCTGGGGCGCGATCATCATCCGCATTGCTACACAATGTGGTTCGCCGGCGGCGGCGTCCGCGCGGGAACGACCTTCGGCGAGACCGACGAGTTCGGCTATTTCATTCCGCGCGTGGAAGACAAAGTCGCGGTCCGCGACGTGCAGGCGACGATCCTCCACTTGCTGGGGATCGATCCTTATCGCCAAAAATATCCGTTCCAAGGTTTGGAACAACGACTGATCGGCCCCGACGACGCCGCAGCCCGCGTCCGCCGCGAATTGTTGGCGTAGACGATAGGTCCTGTAGGGCGTTCCCTGCAAGTTCGCGTCGTCGCCATTCAATAATATCGATCGCCCTTCGCCGTCGGTCGTCGCCCGTTATACTATCCGCTTCGCGCGCGGTCGCCTCGACAGCGCGCACGCGTCTCTCTTATTTCTTCGCCAAAAACTCCCGGCCCACTCCATGCGTCCCAGCGTCGTCAAAGCTAAGCTCCGTCGTAACGAGGTCGCCTTTCTCACCGCTTTGCACCTGCGCGATCCGGCGGTGTTTGAACTTTGCAGTCTGTTCGGGTTCGATGCGATTTGGCTCGACATGGAGCATTGGCCGCGGAGCATGCAGACGACCAACGACTTGATCCGCGCCGCGCGCGTGGGGAATTCGGAAGTGATGGTCCGCATCGCCAAAGGCGAGTTCATGCGAATGCAACGCGCCTTGGAAGTCGGCGCGCAGGGGATCATGTATCCGCGCTGCGACAATGCGGCCGAAGCCCGCGAGGTGGTGAAGTGGACGAAGTTCGCGCCGATGGGAACGCGCGGCGCCGACTCGGCCGGCCCCGACAATCCGTACTGCCTCACGCCGCTCGTGCAATACTTGAAGCAAGCGAACGAAGAGACGTTCGTCGTGATTCAGATCGAAGATCCCGCGGCGCTGGCTAACGCCGACGAGATGGCGGCGGTCGAAGGGGTCGACGTGCTGTTCTTCGGCCCGGGCGACTTCAGCATCATCAGCGGCATCCCGGGACAGTTCGATCATCCGCTGATCGAAGACGCGATGCAAAAAATCGCCGCCGCCGCCAAGAAGCACGGCAAGCATTGGGGCATGCCGGTCTTCAATCCCGACTTCGCCAAGAAGGTCGTCGACATGGGAGGCCGATTCTTGGCGAACGGCAGCGACCTGACGAGCCTGAAGGCGCATTTCGAAGAATTGCAAAAGAAGTTCGCCCCGGTCGGCGCGACGTTCAACAAGAAACAGTTTTCCTAGACCGTGATCGCCAGCCCCGCTTTGTGCGGGGAGTTTCGGCCGGCGGCGAGAGCGTGGGGCGTTTAGAATGCCGGCCTCATGGATTTCGTCGTCTTCGCTCATCTCGTGCTGCGCATGGCCGAATTTCCGGCTGTCATGGTCGCGCTGGTCATCGTTTGGCTGCTGATCATCGGCGGCTCGCTCGGCAGTTTTTTGAACGTCGTCATCTACCGACTCCCCGCGGGTCTGAGCCTCGTGCGGCCCGCATCGCGCTGCCCGCGCTGCGAGACGCCGATCCGTCCTCGCGACAACATTCCGGTCGTCGGGTGGTTGGTGCTTCGCGGTAAGTGCCGGGCCTGCGGCACGCAGATCTCAGCCCGTTATCCGCTCGTCGAAGCGACGATGGCCCTGATCTTTCTGGCGTTGGCTTGGTTGGAACCGCTCAACGGCGGACTCAATTTGCCGATCGCGCTCGGCGCGGCGGACAAGTATCCGCTCTGGGGGACGTTGCTCTATCACTTCACGCTGATGTGCGGACTCGTTGCCGCAGCGCTGATGATGTACGACGGCGAAGCGGTGCCGCGAAAGTTTTGGCTCTTCTTGTGGATCGTCGGCTTCACGGCCGGCGCACTCTGGCCGTTGCTTCGTCCGATCGGCATGCCGCAGATCAATCGCGATTGGGGCGTGACGGCGTTCGGCTTGATCGAAGGTGCGGCCGGCACGCTGCTCGGGATCGCGCTCGGCTCGGCGTCGTGGCCCGCTTCGACGGCCGTCGGTCACGGTCGCTCCGGGAACGTCGCGGGGCCTGCGGCGCTAGCGCTCGTCGGCGTGTTTCTCGGCTGGCAAGCGGCGGCCGGCGTCGGCATCGTCGCGGCGACGTTGTGGTCCGCCTGGCAAATGATTCGCTATAGCGGACTTGTGCGAGTCGATTTCGGTTGGGCGTCGGCCGTCGCGCTGACGACGTTCACTTGGCTGCTCGCGTGGCGCTGGATCGTGCAAGATTGGTCGATCATCGGCACCTTCGCGCCGTGGTATCTGCCGCCGATCACGGTCGTCGTGACGCTGCTGCTGACGCTCTCCGGTCGCACGCTGGCCGACTCGGCCCGCCGCCGACTCGTCTAAACCAAGTTGTCTGTTGGCGACGCCGCGTTGCTAAGCTACGCTCTCGCATAGTTGCTTCGACGTCGTCTGTCGCATCGCATCTCCTCGCTTACTTCCCGGCGAAAACAAACATGGTTCAACTCACGTTCCACGGCGCGGCCGAGACCGTCACCGGCTCGCGTTACTTGCTCGAAACCGATTCGGCCCGCGTGCTCGTCGATTGCGGGCTGTTTCAAGGATTGAAAGAGCTGCGCGAGCGGAACTGGAATCGGCCCGGCTTCGATCCGACGACGGTCGACGCCGTCGTGCTGACGCATGCACACATCGATCACATCGGCTACTTGCCGCGGTTGGTGAAGCTCGGCTTTCGCGGCCCCGTCTGGTCGACGCCCGCCACCGCCGACCTCGCCGACATTCTGCTCCGCGATTCGGCCCGCACGCAGGAGAGCGACGCCGAGTACGCGAACAAGAAAGGCTTCTCGAAGCATCGCCCGGCGTTGCCGCTGTACGAAGATCGCGACGTCGAACAGACGCTGCGGCTCTTCAAAACGTGCGACCGCGGCCAATGGTTCAATCCGGCGGGCGACGTCTTCTGTCGTTACACTGAAGCCGGGCACTTGCTCGGCTCGTCGTCGATCGAGACCGAGATTCGCCAAGGGCCGAATCCGTTGCGGATTCTCTTTTCCGGCGACGTCGGGCGTTACAAGGCGCCGCTCTATCACGATCCGGCCCCGCCGCCGCCGTGCGATTATCTGATCTGCGAGAGCACGTACGGCGATCGCGAGCATCCGCCGGTGGCGATCCTCGATCAACTCTGCGACGTCGTGCTGGCCTCGATCCGGCGCGGCGGCGTGATGGTCGTGGCTTCGTTTGCCGTCGGTCGCGCGCAACAGCTCATCTACTTGCTTCGCGTGTTGATCCAACAAGGACGCATCCCCGAGTTGCCGGTTTTCATCGATAGCCCCATGGCATCGTCGGCGACGAAAATCTTTTGTGAGTATTCCGACGAGCACGATCTGAGCGAAGCGCAACTCACCGGCCCCGACTGCATTCTCGACGCCCGCAACGTGAAGCTGACGCCGTCGGCGCAAGAGTCGAAGCGGATCAACAGCGTGACCGGCCCGGCCGTGATCATCGCCAGCAGCGGCATGATGACCGGCGGCCGCATTCTGCACCATCTTAAACGGCGACTCCCCGACCCGCGCAACACCGTCGTCCTCGGCGGCTACATGGCGCAGGGAACCCGCGGTCGCGATTTGAAAGACGCCGCCCGATTCATTCGCATCCACGGCGAAGACGTTCCCGTCCGGGCGCACGTCGCGGAGATCTCGGCGATCAGCGGACATGCGGGCCGCAGCGAGTTGTTGCGTTGGCTGCAACCGTTGCCCGCGCCGACGAAGACGTTCATCACCCACGGCGAAATGACCGGCGCGACCGCGCTGGCCGAGACGTTGCATCGCGATCGGGGCTGGGACGTCGTCATTCCCAAGCAAGGCCAAACGTTTGTGCTGGAGAAACGTTCGTGAACGACGCTGAGCTGAAAATGTTAGAAGCGGTCATGGCGAACCCGAGCTATCTGCGGGCCGACCGCGATCTCGATTTCTTGGCCCAGCCCGAGTTGCGGCCGATTCGGATGCAGCTCGAACTGCTGAAGCCTGAGATGAAGATGGAGGAACTCGGCGTTCGCTCAACGATCGTGCTCTTCGGCGGAGCGCGGATTCTAGAACAAGCGATCGCGGAGAAGCGCGTCGAGACGCTGAAGGCCGCAGCGGCGAAAACGCCCGGTGATGCAACATTGCAGCGTCGCGTCGCGCAAGCGGAGAAGTTGCTGGCCAAGAGTCGCTACTACGAAGAGGCTCGCGAGTTCGCGCGGATCGTGTCGAGCAGTTGTCAGATCGAAGGGGTTTGCGATTACGTCATCGTCACCGGCGGCGGGCCGGGCGTGATGGAGGCCGGCAATCGGGGCGCGGCGGACGTCGCGGCGATGTCGGTCGGCTTGAACATCACACTGCCGCACGAGCAGGCTCCGAACCCGTACATCACGCCGGAACTCTGCTTTCTGTTTCGCTACTTCGCGTTGCGGAAGATGCACTTTCTGCTCCGAGCCAAAGCGCTGGTCGTCTATCCCGGCGGCTTCGGCACGCTCGACGAACTTTTTGAGACGCTCACCTTGCGGCAGACCGGCAAGATGCAAGCGATTCCGATCGTGCTCGTCGGCCGCGAATATTGGGAGCGGGTCATCGACTTTCAGTTCCTCGCCGACGAAGGGGTGATCGCCGATGAGGATCTCGAACTGATCGACTTCGCTGAGACGCCCGAAGAAGTTTGGGGCGTGATCCAGAAGTTTCATCGCCTCCGCGGATAGCCGCGAGGCGCGAGCCGAGCGCGTATCGAGATTTAATCCACGAGCGCCGCACGAACATCGTCGGACGGCACGCTGCCGACGAGTTCAACGTGCCCCATCCGCGACGGCAGCACGAATCGCAAACGTCCGTGTTCGACCTTCTTGTCGCGTCCCATCACGCGCAGCACATCTTCCGGATCGAGTTCCGGGACGTCGACCGGCAGGCCGAGCGCCGTGAGTAGCTTAAATTGGCGATCGATGAGCGACGTATCGATGCGCCCCAGTCTCTCCGCGAGCCGCGCGGCGCACATCATGCCGATCGACACCGCCTCGCCGTGCAGCAACGTCGAGTAGTTGGTCAACGTTTCGAAGGCGTGGCAGAAGGTGTGGCCGTAGTTCAGCACGGCCCGCAAGCCGGTCTCTTCGCGCTCGTCGCGGCTGACGACTTGCGCTTTCAGTTCGCAACAGCGAGCGACGACTTCGCGGAGGACGTCGGACCGTCGCTCGTTGATCGCCGCGGCGTTTTCTTCCAGGTAGGCAAAAAAGTCGGCGTCGAGAATGACGCCATATTTCACGACCTCGGCAAGACCCGAGCGATATTCGCGGACCGGCAACGTGTCGAGCACGGCCGTGTCGATGACGACTCCGACCGGCTGCCAGAAAGCGCCGACCATGTTCTTCGCGCCGCTCAGGTTGATGCCGACTTTGCCGCCGACCGAGCTGTCGACTTGAGCGAGCAGGGTCGTCGGGACTTGGAAGAGAGCCAGCCCGCGGGCATACGACGCCGCGACGAACCCGGCGAGGTCGCCGATCACGCCGCCGCCGACCGCCGTGACGACGGTCCGTCGATCGGCCCCGAGATCGAGCAACTTGTTCCAGAGTCCTTCGAGCACTTCGGCGCACTTCGTCGCCTCGCCCGGATCGACCACGAGCAGATCGACCGTGACGTCGGCGTCGCTCAGACTCTCGGCCACGGTCACGGCGTGACGGTTCTCGACGTTGGCGTCGGTGATGATGACGGCGTGCGTCACGCGCTGCCGTTGCAGCAGATAGCGGCCCGCGTCGGGCAAGTTGCCGGTGCCGATCTCGATCGAGTAACTCCGTTCACCCAGGGCGACGTGAACGGTGCGACGAGGAAGCATGGCAAAACTCAGAAGTCAGAAATCAAAAGTCAGAAGTAGGAGAGTGAACGTCGGCGGGAAGTTCACTTCCAACTTCCGACTTCTCACTTCCGACTTTACTTGACGCGCTCCAGGTCTTCGGCCGTGACGGTGATGTCGCGCGAGAAGCCGGTGTGCTGCCGCGTGTAGTCGAGATCGGCGGCGTCCTTCG
>CAMCTH010000068.1 GCA_945877965.1 Planctomicrobium piriforme
TGAAGAAACCGGGGCCGTCGGCGTGTTTCGCAAACCGTCAAATAACTCGAACGGCAACACCCGCGATCGCCAAGGGCGACTCATTACCTGCGAGCACGATGCCCGGCGCGTGATCCGGACCGAGTATGACGGCGCGACGACCGTCATCGCCGACAACTTCGAGGGGAAACCGCTCAATTCACCGAACGACGTCGTCTGCAAATCCGATGGTTCGATTTGGTTCACCGATCCACCGTTCGGCATTCTCGGCTTCTACGAAGGACGCGTGGCCCAGGTGGAGTTGCCGACGAACGTCTACCGCTGGGATCCGGTCCGCAAGAAACTGTCGGTCGTCGCCGGCGACGTCAATCGCCCCAACGGCCTGGCCTTCTCTCCCGATGAAACCAAGCTCTACGTCGTCGAGGCGGGCGTCTCACCGCGCGTGATTCGGTCCTTCGACGTGACGAACAACGGCACTCAACTCGAAGGCGGGCAAACGCTCGTCACGGCCGAACCCGACGGCACGCCCGATGGTCTCCGCGTCGACGTCGATGGAAACCTTTGGGTCGGCTGGGGCATGGGCCAAGCCGGTCTCGACGGCGTGTCGATCTTCAATCCACAGGGGACGTTGATCGGCCGCATTGATCTGCCCGAGCGCTGTGCCAATTTGTGCTTCGGCGGTCGGCATCGCAACCGGCTCTTCATGTGTGGCAGTACGTCGATGTTTTCTCTCTTCGTAAATACGCAAGGGGCGATCGGCGGCTAAGCGTCGCGCTCCGAAAGCGTTGCGATGTTCTCAAGCCTAGAGTCACGCATGAATCGTTGGTTCATTCTCGCGGTTCTTCTGTTGCTGAACGAACGCCCGCAGTCGGCGGCGGCGGCGGCGCAGCAGCAGGTTTTGGCGAAGCCGGCCGCGGTCCAGAGCTCGCTTACCGACGCCGAATCTGAAGCGGTGGATATCGCCGTCTTGGCCGAGTTGGAAAAGCAGGAGGTCGTCGGGGCCGCCGTCGGCATTCTGTACGAGGGTGAGATCGTCTACGTGCGCGGCTATGGCCTTGCCGATCGCAAGCGACGCACGCCCGTCACGACGGCGACGGTCTTTAATTGGGCCTCGAACTCGAAGCCGTTGGCCGCCTTCGCCGCCATGCAACTCGTCGAAGAAGGCAAGCTGGATCTCGACTCCGACGTTCGCCGCTATGTGCCGGAGTTTCCGGACCATGGACACAAGATCACGCTGCGGCATCTGCTCTGTCATCAACGCGGCATTCCGCATTACGGAAACGGTCGCATCGTGCTGAGCCCGTTGCGAAATCCGAGGAAACGACCGCTGTCCGATCCCGTCTACGCGCTGGATATGTTCAGCGAATCGCCGTTGCTGTTTCAGCCCGGCAAGTCGACTTCCTACTCGTCGTACGCGTACATCTTGGCGAGCGCGATCATCCAGCGAGCCGGCGAGGAGTCTTTTGCCGAGCAAATTCAGGCACGCATTGCCCAACCGCTCGGGATGCGGACTTTAGAAGTCGATGTTTCGACCGACGGACAACCGAACTGGGCGACCGGTTATACGCAGAACGACGAAAATGAGGTGATCCCCGCGCCCGAGTTGGCTAACTCTTGGAAGCACGGGGCCGGCGCGTACAAATCGAACATCGTCGACTTTGCTCGTTGGGCTCAGGCGTTGCTCCAGCGCCGACTCCTGGCGAAGAAGACTTATGCCGAGATGTGGCGCGCACTACCGTTGTCCGACGAAACGGCGACGACATGGGGGCTCGGCTTCACCGTCGAGCAACAGGGTGGACTCAAGATTTCGCACAACGGTAAGCAAGAAGAAGCAACAAGCCGCATGGTGCTCTATCCCGACGCTCGTCATGGGATCGTCGTTCTGACAAACTGCGGTCACGCCAACCCGGGTGCCATTTCGTCGGCGATCTACCGTGCCCTGGATGAATAGTTCTCCGTCGATGCCGGCAATCCAGGAGGTCTGTATCGACGGAGTGTGTGGCATCGAAGCGAGGGCCGTTCCCAGTCGATGAAACGGGGACGGCAGACGGCAAGGCCGGAAGACTTCTCACCCTTAGTTTGCCCCGCCGTCGAGCGGGCTCAACACGTTTGGAACAGGAACCGCGATGGGATTTCTCTCTGGAACGATCGCTTTCGAACGATTTCGCGTCGAAGGGCCGAGCTTTAAAAAATTCGGCCCCAAGCAGATCGAAATCCTGAATCGTTTCGCGATCGGCAAGATCGAAGGAATCTCGCCGGAAGAGGCTCAAGTCGGCTTCCTGGCCGGGCAGCATTTGTTCGATCAAGACTTCGATCTGGAAAAGAACGTCGTCAGCGACAGCCTGTATTGCGGCGTGCGAATCGACACGAACAAAGTCCCCTCCGCGCTGCGGCGGGCTTGGCTGGCCATCGAACTCGCGCCGTTGCTCGCTGAAAATCCCCACGGAAAACTGAGCAAAGCTCAACGTCAAGAAGCGCAGCAGGCCGTGCAAGCGCGCTGCGAAGAAGAGGCGAAGAGCGGCAAGTTCAAACGGATGCAGCAGTTCCAGGCCTGGTGGGACCACCGCGAGGCGATGCTATATCTGGGAAGTTCCAGCCGGGCCGCGGTCGAACTCGGCGGCGATCTCTTTGAACGCGCATTCGAGATGAAGCTGGAGCACATGGGGGCGGGCAAGCTGGCGCACCGCTGGGCGACCGACGCCAAAAAGTTGGCGCAACTCGAAGAAGTCGAACCTACGGTCTTCCATGCCGATGAGCCCGGGGCGCACGCCGCTTGGCTCAATCGCGAAGGGGCGGGCTTCGACTTCTTGGGCAACGAGTTTCTCCTCTGGCTCTGGTGGTCGCTGGAGACGGAGACCGACGTGATCGCGCTGGCCGACAAGTCCGAGGTGATCGTCATGCTGAATCGAACGCTGACCCTCGAATGCCCGCGCGCCGACTCGGGCAAAGAGACGATCACGTCCGAAGCGCCGGTTCGCTTGCCCGAGGCGCATCAGGCGTTGAAGTACGGCAAGCTGCCGCGAAAGTCGGGGATGCTGCTCGTTCGCAACGGCCTGCAGTATGAGTTCGTCCTGCAGGCGGAATCGTTCGCCGTCAGCGGCGGCAAGATCAAGGTCTCCGACGCCGACGACGAGTCGGAGGCCGACGAGAATGCACGCGTCGATGCCTTGCGGGGCCTGATCGAAACGCTTGATCTACTCTACGGCAAGTTCTGCGAGCGACGTTTGAGCAAAGTCTGGCAGGGCGACGTGAAGCAAATTCGTCGTTGGCTGAATCAAGAAAAAGTAAAAGACAAGAAGTCTGTGGCTTAGCCGTTCGAAAGGTCGGTGTGCGAAATAGGGCGCGCTGCGTGCGTCCTGCCACGGAATGCGATCGCCTCGTGCGTGAGCGCCATGACGTCGTGATCATGGAATTCGTCGGCATCTCGCTTTCGGCGACTTCCGTACGCTAGAATGGCGCCATCGAGTGCCATCTACCTCTCTCGGAGTCGACGTCATGGCCACGAAGAAATCCGGCCCGCAACCTACGAAGTCGCGTGCGAAAGAAGTCGCGGGGGGCAAGATGGTGCGCGATCGTGTTCGCGAGCTTTCCGTCGCCGCGTTTCGTGATCGTAATCTAACGCTCAACGACGTTTCGCAAGTCGTTCAGGACGTACTCTCCGGAGCGGTCGAGTCGGTCGATCAGAGCATTCCGAGTTCGAGCCGCAACGTGCTCCGCGAAGTCTTCGACGGTTTAAGCGAAGGGGTGCATGCCGTGGCGAAAGCCGGGTCGACCGTCGTCGCCGAAACCCGCAAGCGCGGCAAGACTCTGCCGACGAAGGAGGTCACGGTCGCCGTGAAGCGGATGAAGTCCGCCGACGCCGACTTCCTGAGTGCGGTTGCGAACTTTGCGAGCAAGGCTTCGAAGGAAGTGCGAAAGGAACTCGAGTCGCTCGTCGCAGGAGCCAAACAGGCCGGGCCGCAAGTGGCGGGCTCGGTTCGCAAGTCGGCCCAGGCGGCGAACGGTCGCTTGCTTGAACTAACGCAAGAGTCGGCCCGGGCTGGAGTCCGCGTCGCGCGACGTGCGGCAGGCGGACTGGCAATGGGGGCAGGGGGTTTGCTGGAAGGATTGGCCGAGGCGATCACGCCGAAGGATCGCCCGGCCGTGAAGAAGAAACCGAAGGCGGTCGTTGCACGAACGGCGTCGAAGAAGCCGGCAAAGAAGACGAAAAAGCCGGCGACCGTCGCGAAGCGCAAGGCTTAATCACCACGATATCGCCGATTCGAGATAACCATCACCACGATCAGAACGGCGGATGCCGCGAAGCCGGCGTAACCGACGACCGAAAACCCAGTCGGCCCCGAGCGGGCCGCGTGGACCAGGATCGACGAACCGACCGACATCGCCGCGATGATCAGCGCGAAGGCGATGTTGCGGCTCGCATGTTCGACGGTCCGCGAGAGTCGCTCCAAGCCGTGATGTTCGATGTTGACGGCCAGTTTGTTCTTCCGCAATTGCGACAAGATCGGGCGTATCTCGCCGGGGATTTCTTCCAGCAGTTCCAAATACTGCCGCATGCTGCGTTGAACGCGGCCCCGCATGGCCGACAAGCCGTAACGCTTAGAGATCAGGTCTTCCAGATAAGGACGAACGAACGGCAGCATTTCGAACGACGGATCGAGATCTCGGGCGATCGACTCGATCGTCGTCAGCGCTTTGATCAGCAGGACGATGTCGGCCGGACAATGGACTCGATGCCGGCGCAACGAGCCGAAAAAGTCTTGCAGCACTTTCCCCAAGTCGAGTCGTTCGAGCGGCGTCCCTTGAAACGCCGAGACGACCGTGTTGACGTCGGCGCGAAGCGCTCGATCTTCCAGCTTCTGTTGATCCATGTCGGTGATCGCGCCGGCCGCCGCGATCACTCGGTCCAAGTCGCCCGACACGACGCCGCCGACGAGGTCGGCGAGTTGCCGGGCCGTCCGAGCATCGATCTCGCCGGTCATGCCGCAATCGATGAACGCAATCCGTCCGCCGGGGAGCGCGATCAGATTGCCCGGATGCGGGTCGGCGTGGAAGAAGCCGAACTCCAAACATTGGCGGAAGACGGCCTTAGCGCCATTCTCGACCAACGCCCGCCGATCTTCCGGACTCAGCCGGCCCGGTTTGAGATTCGCGAGCACCAAGCCGTCGATCTCGTCGAGGGCCAAAACGTTATGCGTCGTCGCTTCCCAATACACGGCAGGGACGACGATCTCCGGGTCGTCTTCAAAGAGCGAACGTAAACGCTCGGTCGCACGTCCTTCTTGCATCAGGTCGACTTCGCGAGCTAACACCTTGGCGAACTCGTTGACAATTTCCGTCGGGCTGTAGCCGAGATTCGAGAAGTAGCTTTCGACGAGTTCCGCCAGCGAGTGGAGGATCTCCATGTCGACGGCCGTGATCTGTTGAATGCCGGGCCGGAGAAACTTCAGCACGATTCGCGTGCCGTCGTGCAGGCGAGCGCGGTGGATTTGCGCCATCGATCCTGCGGCGAGCGGCTTTTTTTGAATCGAACGAAACAGCCGTTTGCGCCGACCGGGAAACTCCGTCTCAAGTGCTTTCTCGATGACGTCGTAGTCGACGCCCGGCACGTCGTTTTGCAACTTCTTGAATTCGTCGACCCAATCTTCGGGCACCAAATCGGCCCGGGTGCTGAGGACTTGCCCCAACTTCACAAAGGTCGGCCCCAACTCTTCGAGCATCGTGCGTAACCGCACAGCGAGCGGCAGTTGCTGGTTCGCGCCGTCGGAGCCGTTGCCGACGACGGAACGAGCACGATCGATCAAGCTGCTAAGTCCGAGTTGATGCGAGAGATCGGCAAAGCCGTGACGAGCAAAGATTTCGAGCACCTGCGCATAGCGTTGCACATGCCGAATGCGACGAGTAATCGGGGAGAAGCTCATGTCTCAATCGTACACCGGCGCGGTTGCGGGACGGTACCGGATTTTTGTCCGCCGGAGTTGATGCTCATCCGAGGTGCGAATTCGTACAGGCTTGTTAGTGGGAAGGGTAGAAATTAGTTCGCTCGGCAACGCGCCTCATTGCATTGGCTGACGAAATCGACGAACTTGACCGGTCGACGATCCCCTCTCTCAACACACTCGCCTCTCTCTTCAGGTCGACACGACGATGAACACTCTGCCGCGGCACTCGATTAGTTTCGCGCTCTGCGTCGGTCTCGCATTTTCCAGCGTCGCTGCTTTCGGTCAAAGGCCGAGCGGCGCGCCAGGGGTCACCACGGTTCCGCCGAAGTCGAGCACCGTGCTTCCCTTCGAAGATTTCCGCTATCAGGGGAGCGTGGGGCGCACGATTGCCGACAGTGATCCGCCGCAGTTTCCGCAACCGCCGAAAGGCGCACCGAACATCGTCTACATCTTGATCGACGATGCAGGCTACGGGCAGTTCGGCACGTTCGGCGGCCAGGTGCCGACGCCGGCCCTCGATCGCGTCGCGGCCGACGGTTTGCGTTACACACGGTTCCATACGACGGCGCTCTGCTCGCCGACGCGGGCGGCATTGCTCACCGGCCGCAATCACCATGCGACGAGCAACGGCGTGATCACCGAAGCGGCGACCGGCTACGAAGGGTACACCGGCATCATCGGCAAGAACGTCGGCACGATCGCCGAAGTGCTGCGTCAGCACGGCTATGCCACTTCGTGGTTCGGCAAGAATCACAACACGCCCGATTGGGAGACGAGCCAAGTCGGTCCGTTCGATCGTTGGCCGAGCGGGCTAGGCTTCGACTACTTTTATGGGTTCATGGGGGGCGACATGGACCAGTGGCAGCCGACCCTCTATGAGAATCATCAGCTGGTTCCGCGTTCCGACGATCCGAACTACATCCTGACCGCCGACCTCGTCGACAAATCGATCGCTTGGCTCCGGCGAACACGGTCGATCGACGCGGAGAAGCCTTACTTCCTGTATATGGCTACCGGCGCTACGCATGCGCCGCACCATGTTCACGCGAAGTACATTGAGAAGTTCAAGGGACAGTTCGACGCCGGCTGGGACGTCTATCGCGAACAGACCTTTGCACGACAGAAGCAACTCGGCGTCGTTCCGGCCAACGCCCAACTCACTCCTCGGCCGGCCGAGTTGCCCGCGTGGGACTCGCTCTCGGCCGATCAGAAGCGACTCTTCACGCGGATGATGGAAGTGTTCGCCGCTTTCACGGCCGAGACCGATTTCGAAATGGGACGGCTGCTCGACGTCGTTCGCGCGCTCCCCGATGCCGACAACACGTTGATCTTCTATCAGGTGGGAGACAACGGCGCTTCGGCCGAAGGCGGGCTCGTCGGTTTGCTCAATGAGAACTCGTTCTTTAACGGGGTTCCCGAATCGCTGGAGGATAATCTCAAGCATCTCGACGAGATCGGCGGCCCGAAGCACTTCAACCACTTTCCCGCGGGTTGGGCTTGGGCGATGAACACGCCGTTCCAGTGGACGAAGCAGATCGCATCGCATCTCGGCGGCGTGCGCAATCCGCTGGCGGTCTCGTGGCCTGCGCGGATACAGAATCCGGGCGGCGTCCGGGATCAGTTTCATCACGTCATCGACGTCGCGCCGACGATCTACGAAGCGGTCGGCGTGACGTTTCCGAACGTTCTCAACGGCGTTGCCCAAAAGCCGATCGACGGCACGTCGATGGTCTATACCTTCAACGAACCCCAAGCTCCCGGGCGTCGACGAATCCAGTACTTCGAGATGTTTATCAATCGCGGCCTGTATCACGACGGCTGGTGGGCGGCGTCGCGAACGGCCATTCCTTGGGAAAGCGGCACGACTTCGCCCAACCCGGATACGGCGGTGTGGGAACTTTACAACCTGAATGAGGATTTTAGCCAAGCGAACAATCTCGCCGCCCAGAATCCGGCGAAGCTGCGCGAACTGCAAGACACGTGGTGGTCGGAGGCGGCTCGTAATAACGTGTTGCCCCTCGACGGTCGCAAAATCGAGCGACTAAGCGGTGAACTGCAAGGGCGTCCGTCGCTGGCCGGCAAACGAACTTCGTTCACCTACTATCCGGGCGTCGTCGCCTTGCCCGGCGGCAGCGCTCCGAACGTGCTCAACAAATCGTTCTCGATCACGGCCGAGATTGAGATGAACGCCGAGGCGAACAACGGCGCGATCCTGTCCTACGGTGGCGGCGACGGCGGTTACGGTCTCTATGTCCGCGACGGGCGCCCGGTGTTTGTCGGTAATTTTCTCGGCCGAACGTGGACGCGCGTTACCGGCGACAAACCGCTCGCGCCGGGCCCGGCGAAGATACGGGCCGAGTTCACCTACGACGGCGGCGGACTCGGCAAAGGCGGGAAGCTGACACTCTTCGTCGATGGTCAGTCGGTCGGCGAAGCTCGCATGGAACAAACGCAGGCCCTCACGCTGGGACTCGGTGGAGCGCTCGATATCGGTGAAGATACCGGCTCGGCGGTCGATGAAGCGTACACGCCGCCGTACAAGTTCGGTGGAACGATTCGCCAAGTGACGGTGGACTTGAAGGTCGACTGAGGCTCGCACCGCTCACATAAGGAGACTTTGCAATGTCGTTGCTCCATTCTTCGTCCCTGCTTTGCCTGCTGTTGATCGTCGGCGGCGCAGCGGAGGCCCAAGAGCCCGCCCAGCGCGATCCGTTCCAGTTGCCGCCGGGTTATTCGAACGAACAGTTTGCGATTGATCCCGCCAAGCCGCATCCGGCGGCCGTCCCCGGAGAGTTGCTGAGTTACTCGACGTTGCACAGCTTGGGATTCGAATGGGATCTCGGCCAAAGCGATACGGATCACGATGCGACGTGTCGCGTCGCGTATCGTCGCGCCGACGAGACGACGTGGCACGAGGCGTTGCCGCTGTTTCGCGTGATGTATGCCGGTTGGTATTCGGATCGCAAGGCCGATCGTCCCTACAACATGCTCGCCGGCAGCGTCATGTTCCTGCGGCCGGGTGCGGAATACATTGCGAAGCTGACGCTCAGCGATCCGGACGGCGGCGACGTCGAAAAGGAAGTGAAGCTCGTCACGCGGCCGATCCCCGACTATGGCCGGCCCGCGCGGACGTTGCATGTTGTTCCTCGCGACAAGGACGATGCCGCAGCGGCGGGCGACGGCACGGAGGCCAAGCCGTTTCGTGGGATCGACGAAGCGCAAAAAGCGGCGCGGCCCGGCGACCTGTGCCTGCTGCATGCCGGCCATTACGGTCAGGCGACGTTCGATCGCTCCGGCGAAATTGCACAGCTCGGCGTGGCCGGATCGCAGCCTCGTTACATCGTTTGGAAGGGGGCCGGCGACGGACCGGCGAAGTTCGATCGCGCTTATGTAACAGGTTCCGCCTTGTGGTTCGAAGGGATCGCGTTCGAACGGGGTGACGACAAACTCGGTCTCCGCGCCGGCGAAGCGTCGGCCGAAGTCGTCGTGCGGGCCAACACCTTTCGCAACTTTGGTTACGCCGTGTTCCTCGATCGCAAGGTCCGGGCTTGGTACATCGCCGACAACGACATCATCGGCGACGATGCCGGCGGGATCGCGGGGGAAGGAATCGAACTCAATCACTCTTCCGACCACACGGTCTGCTACAACCGCGCGACGAAGACCGCCGACGGGGCTTCGTATTGCCAACGGAATTGCGATATTTTTGCGAACGACTTTTTCGGCTACTCCGACGACGGCGTCGAGCCCGACTACGGCTACGCCAACAATCGTATCTGGGGGAATCGCTTAGACGGCGAAGCAGGGATCACGTTTCAGGCAATGTTTTGCGGACCGTGGTACATCGTGCGAAACCAAATTGTTTCGTCGTCCAATATCTTCAAGCTGCGCGTGCAAGATCGCTATTTGTTGGCGAATAACACGTTGATCGGCTACGGCCCCGATGCCGGTTCGAAGTTGCCGCATGCGCACGGACTGCTGACGGCGATGACGCGGAATAATCTCTGGATCCACGGCGGCGGCTCGCCCTACCTATGGGGATGCCAAGTTCCCGCGGCGGGGAAGGCGTACGAGTCGATGCAGAAAAACGTCCTGTTCTCGACGCTGCGCGCCGATTGGCGGACCGACGTCGACTACGACGGCTTCGATTGGTCGAGCGCATCAAAAGGTAAGAAGGGGAAGCCGACGCCGTTCAACTGGAACGGCGCGCGGCTTGACGATCTTTCGATGCTGGCCGAAGGCGTCGGGATCGAACGTCACGGCCGCATCGTCGACAAAGAGGAAATCTTTGCGAACTACACCGCGCCGCCGTACGATCCCGCGAAGCGAACCGCATTCGTGCTGCGACCCGAAGGTGAGGCCGTCGACGCGGGTGTGAAGTTGCCGAACATCGCCGAGGATTTCGCAGGCAAGTCGCCCGACCTCGGCGCGTTCGAATCGGGCCGGCCGACGCCGCACGTCGGCCCGCGCTCGGACGACGATTGGCGCAAGCGGCACGACGAATGGGTCTTGTCGCATCAGCAGGCGACGTCGCCGAGATAATGCTCGGTCAGATTCCCGGCTCGTTGGCTTGCACGCCTTTCTGATACTGCGTGTAAACGAAGATCGGGATGTTGAGGTCGTCCAAATGGCTGCGGATGAGCGGGAGGACTTCACTCCAACTCAGTCCGCCGACGCCCGTCGCCAGCTTGGGTAACGCGACGCTCTTGATCTGTTCTTTCTCAAGTTCGTGGCGCAATCGTTTGAGGCAATGATTGACGTTGCCCGTCTTCGCTTTGCCGGGCTTTGCGCCGTGAACGTGTTCCCCTTCTTGGGTCAGTAGGTTGAACACTCGGGCACCGAATCCGCCCCAGGTCCAGATCTCGCCCGGTTTCGGGTGAGTTTGATGAGCGTAGTGTCGGAAGTCCTTGACCATCATCGGCCATTTCTCATGCAGCGCGGCGGCAAGACCTTGATCGAAGTGATCGTTCGGTGCGACGCCGTGGGCAATCGCTTGCGCCCGGGTCAGCAAAATGTCGCCGGTGACCTCGTGAATCATGATTTTCCTTCAACGACAAGAGATGGCAGGTGAGCGAAGCGCGCGTTTACGTGCCGATTCGCGACAACTCCGCACAGTGCGAGTGGGTGGGTCGAAACGGAGAATGCGTATTCGTCGGAGTTCTCATCCGGCGACGCCTCTCGATTGCTAACGGAAGCAAGCGCCGTGCCGCAGAGAGACGGAATCAACTGCGACATGCGCGATGTTGGGCGTTGCTGAGAAGAGAGCAACGTCGGCCTGCTAGCCCCGTGACGACTTGGACTGCTTGAGTTGGCCGAGCAGTTGTTCGAGCGCCTTGGCTTCGAGCGGCTTGACGAGATGACGATCGAAGCCTGCCGCGGTTGTGCGGCGCCGGTCTTCTTGTTGGCCCCAGCCGGTTAAGGCCGTGAGCCAAGTTCTCTCCAAGCCCGCTAGTTCGCGCAGCCGGCGGGCGACTTCGTAGCCGTCCATCCCCGGCATGCCGAGATCGAGGAACACCATGTCGGGAAGATACGCGGCGGCCGTTTCGATCGCGGATAGGCCGTCGTGGGCGACGCGCACGTCGTGTCCTTGCAGGCGCAGCAGCATCGCCAAACTCAGGGCGGCGTCCCGATTGTCGTCGACCACGAGTAGGCGATTCCCGGAACTCGCAGGCTTGTGGGCGACTTCATGGACGAGCGGTTCGTCGGCCGTCCGAATGGGCTGCGCGATGAGCGGCAGATGGACGACGAACTCGCTGCCGTGTCCTAGGCCGTCGCTCCGCGCCTCGACCGAGCCGCCGTGCATCTCGACGAGATTCTTCACCAACGTAAGACCGATGCCGAGGCCCCCTTGCGATCGCGTCGCGGCGTGATCGACTTGCACGAACAGTTCGAAGATCCTCGGCAACATGTTCGCGGCAATGCCGATGCCGTTATCGCGAATCTTGAGCACGGCTCCGTTTCGATCGCGCTCTGCCGTCAGACGGATTCGGCCGTCGGCCTCCGTATACTTGGCGGCATTCGTGAGCAGATTGCCGACGACCTGGGCAAGCCGCACGGGGTCTGCGTCGAGCAGCAGCGACTCGGGTGAGAGCGCCAACTCGAGGCGGTGTCCCTGAACTTCGATGAGCGGCTGAATCGTTTCGACAGCGCGGGCGACGATCGTCGCGAGTTCGATTCGTTCTTTACGCAACTCGATCTTGCCTCGCATCACGCGTGAGACGTCGAGCAGGTCGTCGACGAGCCGGACTAAGTGATGGACTTGGCGATCCATCATGTCGCGGGTTTGTTGCACCGTCTCTTCGTCGATCCGCGCCATCTTCAGAATTTGCAACGAATTGCGAATCGGGGCGAGCGGATTGCGAAGTTCATGCGCCAGCGTCGCCAGAAATTCGTCTTTGCGACGGTCGGCCTCGCGGAGTTCGTCTTCGACCTGCTTCAACCGGTTAATGTTGAGATTGATGCCGGCCCAGGCCGTGATCTCGCTGCGTTCGTTGCGTACCGGCACGCCGCGGGCCAAGATCGGATGCCAGCGTCCGTCGACGCCGCGGAAGCGATGTTCGATGTCCCAAGTTCCCCCGGTGCGAACGCATTCTTGCCAGGCCGAGATCGTTCGTTCCGCATCGTCGGGATGCAACACGCGCTTCCAGCCGAACGACGAGCACTCTTCTTGAGTCAGCCCGACTAATCGTAAGAACGATTCGCTGCAGTAGGTGTTGCGTCCCTCAGGATCGC
>CAMCTH010000069.1 GCA_945877965.1 Planctomicrobium piriforme
AGCTGCCGACGACCGTGCCGACGATCTGCGCCGTGGTGAGCGCCGCCAAAGCGCGCGAGCGGAGCGCGGGGGTGAATGCGTTTCCGGTCAGTGCAACGGCGGCCGGCATAAACAGCGCTTCGCTCACTCCCATGGCGGCCCGCAGCGTCAGCAACATCACCACCCCGGTCGAGAAGCCGGTCGCGACAGTCACCAAACTCCACAAGACCAAGCTCAGAATGATCAGCAACGATTTCGAGAACCGATCGCCAAGTCGCCCTGCAATCGGGCAGCCGACGCCGTAGACCCAGAGAAAGATCGAACCGGTCAGGCCGAGCTCGGCATCGGAGAAGCCGAGCTCCTGCTTCAGCACGGGAAACAGCGCGAAGACGACCTGCCGATCGCAGTAGTTCAAGAAATACGCGATCCACATGCAGGCGACGAGCCCGACGGCGCGACGCGGCGCAAGTGCGGTGGAAGGGGCCGAAGTCGTCACGCAGCCTCGCGATCAATTCGTCGCTACTATCATGATTCGCGACGTTAGATACTACCCATGATTCCACCAAGCGCCGATACGCGCGAACAGAAACAAAACTAAGCCGCCTGCCAACATCAGCGAGCCGGTCATTGCCAGCTCTCGTTCTTGCGTTCCAGTGGTGATGCAGACACCCGCAATTGCGATCATGGCGGCGATTAGTTGCAACCCTTTCCAACCCTTGCCAGTCTTCTCAATGGTCTGCACTCGAGCTACGGCTGCGTGGTGTGTCGTTCGTTGAATTGCAATCGGCTGTGGTTGTTCGACCGGCTTGATTGTTAGCACACCGTCGAACAGTCCATTGAGACGGTCGGCTGTGATCCATTCGTCCAAGCCTTCGCGACAGACGTAGCTCTCAGGTGTCACGCTTCCATCGCGAGCAAAAGATTTCATTTCGTCCGACGTGTACGGTCCCAAGGCTTGACCGCCTTGCGCTACATACCACTTCATCTTGAGCTACCCAATAAACGCATAAGTCTTGCTCGGCATCCTACCCCAAGTGAATCGAGCCCGCCACATTCGACGGGACAAGTGATTGACTCAGGCAAACGTATCGCTCTGTTTTGACAACGCCCTCGGCAACGATTAACGTCTGAGGTAGAGCCCGTTGGGTTCGTCCCGCCGTTTTGTTCCTGCCTTCGTCTTTTTCCTGCCTAGGACCCGCCCATGAAAAAGTTGTTGCTGTCTCTCGTCGTCGGAGCGTTTATGTTCACCGCCGCCTCGGTCGAAGCCGCCGAGCCGAAGTCGCCGTTGGATCACCAAGTCGCCGCCATCGACGGTAAGCCGGTCGACCTGTCGCAGTACAAAGGCAAGGTGGTGATGATCGTCAACACCGCCAGCCGCTGCGGCAACACCAAGCAATACACGAACCTCGAAAACCTGAACGAGAAGTTCGCCGCGCAGGGCCTCGTCATCCTCGGCTTCCCGGCCAACGAATTCGGCAAGCAAGAGCCGGGCACGAACGCCGAGATCGCCGACTTCTGCAAAGCGAAGTACTCGGTCGACTTCCCGATGTTCAGCAAGATCGTGGTGAAGGGGGAAGGGATCGCGCCGTTGTATCAAACGTTGACCGCGAAGGAAACGAACCCCAAGTTCGCCGGCCCAATCTCGTGGAACTTTGAAAAGTTCTTGATCGGCCGCGACGGTCAGGTCATCGCTCGCTTCAGCCCGAAGACGAATCCGGAAGCCCCGGAAGTGGTGACGGCCATCGAGTCGGAACTGTCGAAGAAGTAGTCTCGTCACTCCTGAGAATGATTCGACGATGAATTCGAACCGCGCTCTCACCGGGTCGGCCCAGCGCGACCCGGTGAGAGTCGGCGTCGTCGGCCTCGGTCGCTTCGGCCGATTGCATGCGCTGACGGCCGCAGGCCTGGCCGAGGCGAAATTGTGCGCGATCGTCGGTCGCCGCACCGCCTCGCTCGAGGCGCTCTCGCGCGAGTTGTCGGGCGTGCCGGGCTGGACCGATCTCGATACGGCCCTGCGCGAATCGAACGTCGAGGCCTGGATCGTCGCCTGCACGACGGCCGAGCACGTGAGCGTCACTCGCAAGTTGCTGGCCGCCGGCAAGACCGTCCTGTTGGAGAAGCCGATCTCGGCCGATCTCGTCGAGGCCCGGTCGCTCACTCCGCTGGTGCGGCCCGATTCGAGCAATTTGATGCTCGGGCATATCGTGCTCTTCAACAGCGAGTTTCAGCAGCTGCGCGAAGAGGCGGCCCGCCGCGGCAAGATCGCGCTGATTGATTCCGCGCGACATCGGCCGGCGAGCATCGTCGCGCAGTTTCCAGGCGAGAATCCGCTGCATGCCGCGATGGTTCACGACCTGTATTTGACGCAGGTGCTAGTCGACCGAGCGGAACCCGTTTTGTTTGAAGCGCAATACCATCGGACGCCGCGGGGCGAGGTGAATCTGGCGACGGCCCGACTGCAGTGGTCGAGCGGCACGATCGCGTCGCTCACGGCATCGTATCTGACGCCGGCGGGCATGCCGCCGCGCGGTTTCGATCGAACGGAAGTATTCGGCGACGGTTGGTGCGTGCGAATCGAGCCGAACCCGCGCCCGTTGGAGTTGTGGGCCGACAAAGCGGAGTGGCCGGCGGCGTTGGAGATTCGAACCGGCGAGTTCGGACCGACCGGCATGATGGCCGAGGAGCAGCGTTGCTTCTATCGCGTCGTCCGCGGCGCACAGAGCGTGCCGGTCGGGGCGACGTACTTCGATGCGCTGCAAGTGCAGCAGTGGATGGACGAGTTGGCGGCGTCGGCCGAGGCGATGAGTCCGCGTTCGCGCGATTGATGACGTCGTTCTACGTCGCGACTTTCTTCTTCGCCTTGCCGCCGGGGAAGTTGCAGAGCGGTACGCTGCGGCTTGGGTCGGCCAAGACTTCGGCCAGCGTCGTGCCGGCGAACGCCTTCTCGACCATCGCCATCGCATTGTCGACCCGACGATGCAACGGACAAAGATGCGTGCCGTGCGCGGCAAGCCCCAGCGGACAGGTTCGGATCCGCTCGATCGGTTCCACGGCGTTGACGACTTCGAGAATCGTCAGGTCCTTCGGCTCCTTGACGAGCGTCATGCCGCCGCCGAGCCCGCGTTGCGAGTGGACGATCTCGCCGCGGACGAGATTTTGCAGCACCTTGGAAAGATAAGCCCGGGGGACGAGCGTGACGTTGGCGATTTGCTCGGTTGTTTGGGGCGTCGGAGCCTGCGCGGCGAGGTGAACCACGGCGCGAAGGGCGTATTCCACGGTTTGCGAAAACATGCAAAATCATCCCGAACCGGAAAAAGAAGACGTTGACATCCAATTATAGACCGATACTATCGTGAGAAGTGGATGACGTGGTCCAATTTAGACCGCCGCCGCTCCTATCGTCAACCGCATTCCGCCTCGGAGAACGACCATGAAACTGATCGACGAACGACGTTTGGAAGACGATCTTTTGTATCGCGTCGGCTATTTGCGAGAATTTATCGGGTTTGACGACGCCGACGTCGCCGCCTTGCATGCTTCGGCGACGTTGCTCGCGCCGCTCGTGCCGGGATTGGTCGACGCGGTTTATGAAAAACTATTCGGCTACGACGCCACGAAACGACACTTCGTGCCGCGACAGCACGGTTATGAAGGGCCGGTCCCGACCGACCTTGCGACGCTCGCCGTCGAGCATGAGATGATTCAATTTCGTAAGCAGCACCTGGGCCGCTACCTGGCGTCGCTGGTCACGCGACCTTACGACGGCAAGATGGTCGAGTATCTCGACATGGTCGGCAAGATCCACACGCCGAAAGCCGGCTCGGCGCAACTCAATGTGCCGCTCGTGCAGATGAACGCCTTGATGGGCTTCGTGGCCGACGCCGTGACCGCGACGATCTTTGCGCTCAATCTACCGCGCGAGCAGGAGATCCAAACGCAACGGGCGTTCGGCAAACTGCTCTGGTTGCAAAATGATTTGATTACCCGACACTATCAAAGCGCCGATCGCTACGCCGCGCTGCCTGCGGCCCGTTAAGCAGCGTCGGTGCAGGAGATCGGGCTTCGTGGGAGGTGCAATGGTGATGAACGAAACGACGTTTCGCCTGGCCTGGCTCGGCGGTCTGCTGACGCTCGCGCTTGCCGCGCCGATCGCCGCGCAGGATTTTGAGCAAGAGCCGATCGAGTACGCCAAGCGGCAGTCGCACGATCGCGTTGCGCGATTGGCCGACGATTTGCAAAGCGGCCGGGTTCAACTCAAGCACGACGACCGGCTCGGCTACTTGCCGTCGCTCCTGGCGGCGCTCGACGTCCCGACGTCATCGCAGATGCTCGTCTTCTCGAAGACGAGTTTGCAGCGACATCGGATCACGCCCCGGACGCCGCGGGCCGTCTACTTCAACGACGACACGTACGTCGGCTATTGCCAAGACGGCGACGTGCTTGAGCTCTCGGCGGTGGACGATGATCTCGGGGCGGTCTTCTACACGCTCGGGCAAGACGCTGCGTCGCCGCCGAAGTTGATTCGCCAGGCCGACGATTGCTTGATCTGTCATGCGTCGTCGGCGACGCGGCATGTGCCGGGGCACTTGGTTCGCTCCGTTTACTGCGACGTCGCGGGCTTGCCTATTTTGTCGTCGGGGAGTTATCGAACCGACCACAAGAGCCCGTTCAAACATCGTTGGGGCGGCTGGTACGTGACCGGCACGCACGGCGACCAACTTCATCTCGGCAACTTCATTCACCGTTCGCACGATAATCCTGAGCGGGCCGACTACTCGGCGGGACAGAACGTGACCGACCTCGCCGACTTCTGCGATGTGAAGCCGTACCCGACGCCGCATAGCGATCTCGTCGCGCTGATGGTGCTCGAGCATCAGGCGTTGGTGCACAATCTGATCACGCAAGCGAACTTCGGCGTGCGGCAGGCGTTGCACTACGAGACGATGTTGAATCGTGATCTCGGCGACTCCGAGGTCAAGCGGTGGGAGAGTACGACGAGCCGAATCAAGAGCGTCTGCGAGCCGCTCGTCGAAGGGTTGCTGTTCTGCGAAGAAGCCGAGTTGACCGGACCGATTCGGGGGACGAGCAAGTTCGCCGAGGAGTTCGCAGAGCGCGGGCCGCACGATCGGCAAGGCCGTTCGCTGCGCGAGTTCGAATTGTCACGGCGAATGTTCCGTTATCCGTGCAGCTACTTAATCTACTCGTCGAGCTTCTGCGCGCTGCCGAGCGAGGCGAAGCAGTACGTTTGGCGGCGCTTGCACGAAGTGCTCGACGGTCGCGACGAGAGCGGTAAGTTCGCGTACCTCTCGGCCGACGATCGCCGCGCGATTCGCGAGATTCTGACCGAAACGCATGCCGAGTTTCGGGCTGCCGCACCGAGCAAGTAAAAGCCCCTGTATGCGACCTGCCGTCGGAGCGGTCCTGCGCGCGGATTCTATTTAGATTCGCGCGGCAGGTATCGGTTGCTCAACCGCGTCGGGGCGGCGAGAATGAGGGGCGTCCGATCCCTCCTCTTGCGCCATCCCACTAGGTTGAGCAGTATGAAAATCGCGGCGAGTTTACTGGTTCTCGTGTGCGCGGCTTGGCTCACGCCGACGTCGGCCTTGGCCCAATCGGCCGCGCGAATTCCGGAGTTCCCGCAACTTTCGGCCGAGACCGACTGGCCTTGGTGGCGCGGTCCGGAGCGCAACGGACATGCCCATGCCGGGGCCAAGCCGCCGACGGTCTGGAGCAACACGCAAAACGTCGTTTGGAAAGTCCCGCTCCCGGGGCGGGGCCATTCGTCGCCGATCGTCGTCGGCAATCATATCTTTATGGCGACGGCCGACGAGAGCGCGCAGACGCAATCGGTGCTGGCCGTCGAACGCGCGACGGGCAAGCCGCTCTGGAAGACCGACCTCAGCCAAGGGGGCTTTCCCAAGATTCACGGCAACAACACGCACGCGTCGCCGACGGTCGCCTGCGACGGCGAACTCTTGATCGTGACGTTTCATCATCACAATCAACTCCAAGCGGCGGCGCTGACTCGCGACGGCAAAACGGTTTGGAGCAAGTCGCTCGGCGAGTTTCATCCGAAGCGCTATGAGTACGGCTACGGCGCTTCGCCGGTGCTGTATCGCGACACGGTGATCATCGTCGGCGAATACGACGGCGATAGTTTTATCACGGCTTTGAATCGCAAGACCGGCGCGCCGGTGTGGCGGACGCCCCGACCGAACAACGTGACGTTCTCTTCGCCGTCGATTCATCGGATTGGCGATCGCGATTTGCTCAGCCTCTCGGGGGCCGGCAAGGTCGCCTGTTACGATCCAGCCACCGGCCGACCGCTGTGGGACGTCGACGGCACGAGTGCGGCGACGTGCGGTACGATCATCTCCGACGGCGACATCCTGTTCGCCAGCGGCGGCTATCCGCAGCCGCAAACCGTAGCCGTCCGCGCAACGGGGACCGGTGAAGTCCTCTGGAAGAACACGCAAAAATGTTACGAGCAATCGATGGTCGCCCACGCCGGCTATCTTTACATGCTGACCGACAACGGCGGCTTGTTTTGCTTCCGCGGCCACGACGGTCAAGAGATGTGGCGGCAGCGACTGCAAGGGCCCGTGAGTGCCTCGCCCGTGCTGGCGAACGGTCATATCTACTGGGCGAACGAGCGGGGGACGTTGTATGTGTTCAAAGCCAATCCGCAGCAATGCGAAATGGTCGCCGAGAATCGCTTGGGCGACGAATCGTTCGCCAGCCCGGCCGTCGTCGGCGACAAAATCTATCTCCGCGTCGCCGACCGTTCGGCCGGCCCGCGACAAGAGTATCTGTACTGTCTCGGCAGCGCGCGGTAGTCGCGGCGTTGCCTTTCCTCGACACCTAATTTCCTCTCGTAGTTGAGTCTAGAACATCATGAAGTTGCCTCTTCGAATGCTGCTCGTCGCGTTGGCGTTGAACTGGTCGTCGCAACTGTTTGCCGCCGAGCCGACGCCCCCGGCCGGATTTCGCGCCATCTTCAACGGCCGCGACCTGAGCGGTTGGTACGGATTGAATCCGCATCAAGGGACGAAGCTCGAAGGAGAAAAGCGGGCCGCGAATCTGAAGCAGCAGCGCGACGATTTCGCGAAGCATTGGAGTGTGGAGAACGGTGAGTTGGTGAACGTCGGGACCGGCCCGTACGCGACGACCGAGGAAGAATTCGGCGATATCGAATTCCTGATCGAGTACAAGACGGTCGCCAAGGCCGACAGCGGCATCTACCTCCGCGGCACGCCGCAGGTGCAGATTTGGGACTACACGAAGGAAGGGGGCAAATGGGATCGCAACGCCGATAAAGGCTCGGGCGGTCTCTTCAACAACCCCAAGGGTTCGCCGGGGCAACTGCCGCTGGTGTTGGCCGACAAGCCGTTCGGCGAGTGGAACGCGTTTCGGATCAAGCAAGTCGGTGCGAAGACATGGGTCTGGTTGAACGACAAGCTCGTCGTCGACGGGGCCGAGATGGCGAACTTTTGGGACAAGTCGAAACCGCTGCCGGCCAAGGGTCCGATCATGCTGCAAACGCACGGCGGTGAAATCCGCTGGCGGAATTTGTTTGTGCGCGAGATCGGGGCCGACGAAGCGAAGGCCGCAGCCGCCGCCGCACCGCAAACGTCTGCGGTCGCGCAAACGTCGGTGATCGCAAAGACGGCGACGTCGGCCGGCGGTCCGATCGTCTTCGTCTCGGCGTTTGCCGCGGGAGAGCAGGGGGCCGTGCATGCGTATCAGCTCGATGCCGCGGCGGGGACGCTCAACCTGCTGCATCGAACGACCGACGTGCAAAACCCATTCTTCCTCGCACTGTCGCCGGATCAAAAATTCTTGTACTCGATCCATGCCGAGAAGTTCGGCGGCAAAGAGAACGAGCATGTGGCGGCGTTCGAACTCGTCGGTCGGAGCGGCGAGTTGAAGTTGCTGAATCGTGCGTCGTCGCTCGGGACCGCGTCGTGTTATCTCGACGTCGATGCGACCGGCAAGACCGTCGCCGTCGCTAATTATTCGACGGGCAACGTCGCTTCGCTGCCGGTGAAGCCCGACGGTTCGCTCGGCGAAGCGGTCTCGACCTTTCAACATGCCGGGACCGGCGCCGATCCGGCTCGTCAAAAAGGTCCGCATGCCCACTCGATCGTCTTCAGCCCGAACAACAAGTTCGCGTACGCCGCCGATCTCGGAATCGACCAAGTGCTCTGCTACCGGCTCGACCCCGCGACGTCGAAGCTGACCCCCAACGATCCGCCGTTCGGCAAGACGCCGCCGGCTGCCGGCCCGCGGCACGTCACGTTCCATCCGACGAAGAAACTCCTCTACGTCATCAACGAGTTGAGCAACTCGGTGACCGTGTTCGATTGGAACGAAGAGACCGGCGCGCTGACGGAAAAGCAAACCATTCCGACGCTGCCGTCTGACTTCACCGGCAAGAGCTACTGCGCAGACTTGAAGATCACGCCCGACGGCAAGTATCTGTACGGCACGAATCGCGGTCACGACAGCATCGCGGCCTACGCGATCGGCGACGATGGACGGCTGACGTTGATCGGCATCGAGCCGAGCCTCGGCAAGGGGCCGCAGAACTTGGCGATCACGGCCGACGGCGGATTGCTGCTGTGCGCGAACATGCCGGGCAAGAACGTGGCGATCTTTCGGATCGACGCCGCGACGGGGAAGCTGAAGTCGACCGGCGAGCCGACTTCGATCCCGAGCCCGTCGTGCATCTTGCTGCTGCCGTAAGGCAACGACTCGCCGACTACAATTTCTTCGAGCGTCGTACGGCCTTCGTCGGCTTGATGACGATCGGCTTAGCGACGGCCCGCTTTTTAACGGGCGATTTTTTAACAGGCGTTATTTCGACGGGCGCCTGTTCAATCTCGCCATTTTGAACCGGGGCTTTTTCAACCGGAACCGGCGTGGCCGCGACTTTAACGACGGCGGGAGCGACGACCGCGGGGGCGACGACGACCGGGGCCGCCGCTGCCGGCACGACTACTGCAGGGACGACGGGGATCGGCGCCGGGGCGCTTTCCAACAGACGCACGCGAACGTCGGGCGTGCCGTTCCAACTTTGGTTGTCGTCCCATTTGCGTTGGGCGTCGGTTGGCGAAGCGTCGGCCTGATAGCGGAAGTGGCAGCTGTTGGCCTTCAGGTTTACGGCCGGCGCGCGGATGACGATCATCACGGCCCGCTTGGTGCCGTCGGTGCGATCCGCGACGAATTCGAATTTGTCGCCGAGTTTCAACGACGAGACGGACTGAATCTTTTCCATGTATGCCTAACGAGAGATTACGAACAACGGACAAAAACAGAAGCTGAGTTACGCGCAACGTCCCGGGGGACGAAGGGAACTCGCTGACCGCACCACGGGGCGGTCATCAGAGCGGTGCGTCGGCAAGAGATTCGTCGTCGGCCAAGGCCGATCCGGACGCCGCGACGGCCGCAAGGATACGTGCATTCTACATGTTATCCGGCAGCGCAGGTCGCCAATTCCCCGCGATTGTCGATCCGCGCGAACGCCGATCAGGACGTCTCGGCGAGCCGCAAATACCGCGGCGGAACGTGTTCTGTGAGCCAAACGCCGTTTTCGGAGCGACGAAACGTAAAGCCGTCGGCTGCCATCTGTGCCGTGTCGACGAGCAAGATAATCGGCTTGCCGCGCCGCTCGCCGACCTTCGTCGCCGTCGCTAGGTCGGGCGACAGATGCACGTCGTGGCGATTCATTTTTTGCAGTCCGGACGCCCAGATCGAATCGAGAAACTTGGCGACCGTGCCGTGATAAAGTTGCGGCGGCGGAGCGACGTCGGGGAGTTGCAACTCAACGGCGGTCGAGTGCCCTTGATTCGCGCGAATCCGCAGGCCGGCTTCGTCGATGGCAAACCGCTGCTTGTCGCTCTCGGCGACGACCCGCATTAGCTCGTCGCGCGAGATCGGAAAGCTTTGCTCAGCCGCTCCCGCCAGGAGATCGTCGATCAGCACCCAGCCGCCCGGCTCGAGGACGAGGCCGAGCGCCTGCGGTTCGTGGCGCAGATACTTGCTTAAAAACTTGCTGACGGTGACGAGGCGTTGACTCATGGCGAGGATCGTTTTGAAAAGTGCACGGCGAAACTTAGTCCGCCGGGTTTAGATGGTTGTGAGGGCGGCGCGGCGGCGGATTTCGGCGAACGTGGTGCGGCGGACGACGCGGCCGTTTTCGAAGACGATTTCGAGCACGTCGTCGCCCAGCTCGCTTTCCTTGACGGTGGCGAACGTCGGGCCCGCCGGGCCGGTCGTCCGGATGAGTTTGAATCGGCCCGACTTCGATTTCTTTCCCTGATCGGTGATCGGTCGTTTGAATACATCACGCTCTTCGCCGTCGACGAGGATCGACGAGCACTTGAAGGCGAACTTCAGCGTGTCGCGATTCAGTTTTTGCAGCAGCCCGCCGCCGGAGCCGAAGGCGAGATTGTCGCTGCTCCAGCCGTGAGCTTGGATCGCCGCCAGAATCTGGCCGAGCGAGGCGAAGTCGATGCCGTCGCCTTGGATGACGCGCACATGCGGATCGAGCACTTTGTAGCCTTGGCGGTTGACGGTCGTTGGAAACCGCGTGCCGAGGATGTCGAGCACTTGGCAGACGACCGTCGCCGGATCGCCCGAGTCGGGCCGAATGACGAGCGTGCCGTCGCGATGCAGGATTTGTTCGCGGAGCGCGCCGCCCCAGAAGTCGGAGCAGGCGCGGAAGATATCGAAACTATCGCTGACGCAGGCGACGAGGCCGGTCGGATATTGCTCCAGCATGTTCCGCATCGCGTCGAGTTCGTGCGCTTCGCCCCATGACGTGATCGTGCTGTGTTCGCTGGCGGGGATCGAAACGCAACCGCACGGTTCGCCGTAGACTTCGTCGAGCAGTTCCAAAGCCGGCAGCGTATCGGAACCTTGGAAGTTGATCAGGTGAGCGGCCGCGCCGAGAGCCGCCGTTTCGATACTGGAGACTCCGCGGCAGCCGAAGTCGTGGAGTTTGAAGTCGATGCCGGCCGTGTCACCGGTCTCTTGCAAAGATCGCAGCAGCAACTTTTTCATCTCGCGACTTTGCGTGGCGACCGTCGTCGGATACCACACCTGCACCAGCATCGTTTCCAGCCAGTTGGTCAGCCAGTACGCGGCCGGGTCGGTGTTCTCGACCGTGATCAAAACGTTGTGCGTGGGAACGACCGTCCCCTCGGGCACGGCCTTGATGCGAACCGGCAGTCGGCCGTCGTGCGCTTGGAGCAGATGTTCCCAGCCCGGCCGATTGAAGTTGCGATCGTTGCCGAAGTGCCGCCGACAAAACAACTCGGCCTGATCGATTCGCTCGGCCGTCACGAACGGGCCGGCGATCAGGTCTAGCAGATACTGCAGGCCAAAGAAGACGGTTTCCTGAAAGCCGAATTTCGGATCGCTGCCGCGCGACTCGAAGTACGAGTAGACCCGCTGCTTGCCGGGCGGATACTGCCGAAAGTGACTCATCTTATACGAGTCGGTAAACAGCAGCGGATTCCAGGTGTTACGCATGGTCGTTGTTCAAATGCGGATGGATGTGAATCGCGTTCATCATGCGAGTCGCATGATGAATTCGGTTTCGGTCCTGCTCGACGAGTAAGTCGAGCAGGACCGAAGAATTAGTCCCTAAAAGTAGTGATCGCGGTCGATGCCGTCAAAACCGGCCCGAGCGGAGGCAGCAGCGTTTGAATCGCTTGCGGCTCCCGCAAGGGCAGAGGTCGTTGCGGCCGAGCTTCTCGCTCAGTTCTTTGTCGCCGTGGACGATGCGGGTTCCGCGTCCGACGTGCGTCTCCGAAGGGAAACCGCGGCGTCGTTTACTCATCGGCTCGAAAAAAGTCGTCGTCGGGCTGCAGGTTGGCGTCCATGATTTGCCTCCGTTTCGGGTATGTTGGTTTGCTGCGAAGACAATCCCACCGGTGATCAGGTTCGCTCGCTCGCAGACGGCCGCCGCCGGTTTTTATCTAGCAATTAATCCCTCATGAAGAAGCCCTCGCCGTCGACGTATTTGCATCGCCATAAGCACCTGATGCTGTTGATCGTCGCCATTTCCGGTTTGACTATCCAGCCGATGTTGCGGTTCGACTCCGTCGGGCCGATCGTCTATGAAATGTTCGGCTACGCTTTATTGCTTGCGGTCTTCCTGGTGATCTTTCAGCGCGGCATTCGGCGTTGGATTGCGTTGGCGATCGGCGTGCCGGCGATCGTGTCGAACGTCGCGATCCACTCGCTGCACGGCGACCCGAAGTTTTGGGCCATGATGGTCTATCACGGCCTCGGCGTGATGTTCTTGGCGTTCGCGGTCGGCGTGATTCTGCGCGAGATCTTTCTCAGCCAACGGATTGGGCACGACCACATTCTGGGCGCCTGCTCGGGCTATATGTTGGCCGGCGTCGCCTGGGGGAATCTCTACGTCATCGTCGACATTCTGTATCCCGGCTCATTCAACCCGCATTTCCCAGATGACCTCTCGATCTTCGGCACATGATTTGCGCCAGACCCTGGAAAACCAGGGGTATTCTGCCGTTTCATGTCGAACTGACCGAGGAACCCGATGGGTGACTGCCAAAAGAGCGATTTGCGGGTCGATTTCGA
>CAMCTH010000070.1 GCA_945877965.1 Planctomicrobium piriforme
CCAGAGTTCGCGTTCCATGGCTGAGCTCCTAAAAAACGGGTTCCACACACACCCGTTCAGCCTGAACGCGAACTCCTTCTTTTGCCAGTGCCCCAAGTCTTTTCAACGAATGCTAGCTGGTGAATAACGTTGCTCAAGGGGAGAAGGGAGACAGAAAGGCGAAGTCGGTTACGGCGTGGCGCGGAGAAACGGATCGGCTTCGGCGCGGCTCGCGACGCGTTGGGCTTCGGCGGCCTCGCCGCGTCGCAGGAGTTCAGCGTGCCAGCGCACATAGCACGAGCGGAGGGCGGCCCGTTGTTCGGCCGGCGAGGCGCTGTTGTTCAAGGCCACGTCGTTCGCAGCCGCGTGGGCTAGCGTCTGTTGATAGACGGCGATCCGATTTTCGTGGAACAACTCATAGTCCGGCGCGACGGCGAGTCCTTGTTCCAACAATCGCAGGGCCGCCTCGGCCTCGCCGTTGCGGAATTCCGCTAGCGACCAGTTGTTCAGCGTCGCCAACAAATTCGCGCGGGCCGTCTCGTTCCGGGCATCCAATTGCAGCGCGGCCCGATTGGCGGCGAGCGCCTCGGCATAGCGACCCGCTTCCAAGTGATCGAGCCCGCGGTTGTAGAACACGATCGCCGCGAGGCCGACGTCGCTCAATCGTCGACCGGCGGCCGGAGCGCGATCGGCGTCGGTCGCCGCTCGTTCGCCAAGCGTCTGTTGCAACATTGTGCGACGTTGATCATCGTTGCCGAGGACCGCGAACCAAGCGGGGCAGGTCGTTTGCACGACCGTCGCACCCGCCGCGGTTTCAACGACCGCATAGGCATGCCCCGGCACTTCGACGCCATGCACGCGGAGGCCGAACTTCTCGGCCGCCAGGCGGAACAGGATCACCGAGCTAATGCAGTTGAAGCGACCTTGGTCGAGTGCGCCTTCAACGGTCGTCGCGGCATCGCGAAAGCCGCCGGTCAGCAATCGTGCATGCAGGAATTCATGGACTGCCCGGGCTTGGTCCAACTCCGTGCCGACGACGCGCCCCGAGAGCCGCAACTCGTCGACGATACCGTTGAATTGTTGACGATAGGCCGCACGACGTTGCGCGTCGGTCGTCCCGCCGGCCACCAGCGCCGCTTCGAGCAGATCAATACCGTCGAATCGACCGTCGCGATCCGCATCGGCGAGCAGTCGCAAATCAACGCCGTCATTCGCTTGCGGCTTCGTCGCAGAGGCTTGGCCAAAATCGAACCGGGCATCGAACGACTGAGCCGAGGCCGAGGCGGCGATGAACGACAGACTGATCGCGAAACAGAAATTGCGGAGCACGGTGGTTCTCAGGGGGCGAATCGGTCTCAGGGAGCAAATCTGGGGGAGGTGACGATCGTAGCGGCGACGCAAACTCGACCGGCGTCGCGGGCCGCACAAATATGCGCTACGGATACGAAACGTGAGCTAGGCGAAGGCCTTCTTTTCGCAATCGCGCGAAGATTCACAAGCCCGGCAACCGCTACGCGCCGCACACTTTGCCAAAATCGCCGCTGCCGAGGCCCGGCGACGTTGTTAGACTCAAAGACGTCGGGGCGATGAATCGGTCTCACTTCGAGGAGGCGGCCATGTTGCGAACGACGATGCTTTGCGGTTTGCTTGGCGGGGCGATGATCGCGGCGACGAGTGCGCTGCCGACGACCCAAGCGGCGGACGAGAAGCCGGCCGATGAGTTAGCCGGCGTCTGGCGCTTGATTTCGTCGAACGGCCAGAAGCATCCGGAGGCCGACAGCCCGGATAAGTCGACGCTGCTCACCTATGACGGCGAAGCGAAGACCTGGCGGTTGCAACCGCGGAGCGACGCCGAGGGGCAGGAGTTTTTCGGCAGCTACTTCGCCGACGCGACGCAGACGCCGAAGCTGCTCGATGCGACGATCAAAGGGGACGGCGGCAACACCGACGTCTATGCGATCTACAAGATCGAAGACGGTGTGCTGACGCTCCACTTCCGCAGCGACGGCCAACGCCCCGGCGATTTTGATAGCCCGCCGGACCAAAGCTCGCTGCTTGTGTTGAAGCGGCACGACCCGGCGAAGTAATCGTTACGCCGTTTGCAACGGTCGCGCCTGGCGCGACCAGCGGATCCAGTCGTTCACTTCGTCCAAGTCGGGCGGAGTCCCGCCGCGCAAGACCTTTTCGCCGTCCGCCGTCGACAAGAAGCGTTCGACGTCATCCAGCAATTCTTGCGGCGATTGCCGAGCCAGCAACTCGGCATCGTCGACGCCGCAGCCGATGATCATCTGCGCGTCGTGCCCACGGAGATTCGGCACGCGGCACATCAGCACCGCTTGGCGTTGCCAGCGCTCGATCACGTCGGGCTTGATGAACGACGAGTTGAGTTGCTTGGCGGTCTGCGTCGGACTGCAATCGAGCAAGTCGCCGACTGTGCGGATGCCGATCGCTTCGAGCCGCTTGGCGGTCTTCGACCCGATCGACGGCGCATCTTCGACCGGCGCATCGACGTCGAGATGAAATTTGGCATCAGCACCGGCCCGGCGCGACTCGGCCGACTGCGGCGGCGCGGCCTCCGGCGGATCGGTCCGTCGTAGCAACGGCGACGAGGCCGCTTGAGGCTTCGCGCTCGACCCGGTTGCAGCCGGGGGCGTGTGCGGCACGTCCATATCGGTCCGGCGTCGCGGTCGCGGCGGCGAATCGATGGCCGTCTTCATCACCGGCTTCGCTTCCGTCACTAGTTCCGGCGTCTCGGTCGGCTTCGGTTTGCGCTTCGGCAGCGAAATTTTTGGCAGCGAAAGCTTCGGCATCTTCGGCATGCTGAGCTTCGAGAGATTCAAGCTCGGCATGCTCAGTTTGGGCAGGCTCATCTTCGGCAGCGAAATTTTGGGGACCGACATCTTCGGCATCCGCAGCCGCGGCGTTTGGACCGTCGGCATCGTCGGCAGCGACGCCCCGCCGAGGATTCGCGCCTTATTGGACCGCACGCGCGGCGCGGCCCCGGTGCCGTGCTTCGCGCCGGTCGGCGGCGTCTTCTGCGTATCCAGTGTTCGCAGCGGCGTGTGCAGCACTTGCTCGGCATGCACCTTGCGGACCGCCTTTTCATCTTCAGGCAACGTCGCAACCGCTTTGCCGGTCGCTTGCACTTCGTCGAAGATCGCCTGCACGATCGTTCGGTCCTTGGCGTCGCTCAGCTTCTTCGTCACCCAATAGGCCGGGATCGAGAGCGTGGCGATGAACCCTTTGACCGTCGGGTTGACGATCGGCGGTTCGACGGCCGACTCGGCGAAAAGACGATCGAGCACCACAGCGAATCCGGCCGCGGCCCGACCGATTTGCCGCGCCATGCAATCCTTCAACTCTTGGTCGAGCCCCAGTGGCGGGTTCTTCACTCCGAGCGCGAGGTTGTAATGTTCGAGCAGCGTGTCGTAATACGCGTTGCCATCGTCGGCCCCTTGGCGAATTAGGTCGCTCAGCCACGTCGGCGAGTCGTTCGTCTCGACGAGGGGATAGCCCCCCTGATCTTGCTCGATGATGTTTTGCAGTTCGACGTACGACTGCGCGATGCTCCACTCGGCCGCCCGATGGATCTTCCCTTCTGCCTCGGTCTGGCCCGAGTGAAACGGCATGAACGGATCGCTGAAGTAATGACTCAGCACGCCGGCCGAGTACGCGACGTCGCGCCAATCTTCGTTCTTGAGCGCTTGCAGGGTGAGCTTGTACCAGAGTTGCGCCGTCTTCAGCGCGCCCCCCCAGTAGTTGTCGCGCACATGCAGCACATGGTTGACGAAGTCCTTGAACTGCTCGTCGGGCGCCTTCGACCCTTTGAGATAGGCATCGTGATGCTGCAGGATAATGTTGCGCCAGGTCTCGGCCCGCGGATCGCGCAAATGGCGCAAGGCGTCGAGCGCCAAGCGATGATGCGTGTTCTTGCAGGCGGCGGCGAACAGAACTCGATACAGCAGCGACACGCGGCGCCTCCTTGCGCTCGATGAGTCGAAACGAACGGACCACGGGCTCCGCGACGGCGCGCGCGAGCCCGAGATCGGCGCGGAGTGTATCACAGCGGCCGAGCCGGTCGGAAGGCGGGTTTTACGGGGAAGGTGCGAGGTCCGAGGTGTGAGGTTCGAGGCGGAAAGCAGGCAGCCGCAGCCGCTCGTTCCCCTCAAACCTCGTCCCTAACGCCTCATACCTCTGCCACGCCTGCCGGTTGTAGCGACTGTGGCGCGCTTTCCATGCTTGCGGGGCCGGCGGCGGCGGCGGCGCGAATTACTCTGGAACTCATCAACGCCGCACATCCGACCTTCGTTCGCACTCACTCATCTCGGAGCTTGCATCATGAATCGTCGCTTCTTCACCGTCGCTCTGCTCGGACTCGCGCTGGCTACGTCGTCGGGTTGCAGCAAGATGTCGTTCCTGCCGCAGCCGCGCCAAGCCAAGATCGATCCTTACACGGCCGTCAAGAACGGCATGTCGGAACAGCAGGTGATCCAACTGCTCGGCGAACCGACTCGTCGCAGCGGCGTGAACCTCGAAGGGACGGACACGCGTGCTTACAATATGACGTACATCAAATCGAATAATTTGCTCATCGTGACGCTCGTTAACGGCGCGGTCATCGGCAAGCAGAAGACTTAGGCCCGATCCATTGCTACGTTAGCGGCGTGTCGGCGCACACGCGACGCGTAACTCGGCCAAGGTCGTTTGCACGTCGCGAAACTCTTCGCTCGCGGAAAGCTGCGCGCCGCGCTCGAGGTCGGCCAGCAACTCGCCGAGCAGTTCCGTTTCGAACAGTTGCGTCAGCGCCGCGGCTCGGCGACGGACATGTTCGACCTGCAAGCGGCGAAAGAGTTGGGCCGCCGCGTGAGTCAGGCCGGTGCCGGCCGCGCCGACCAGCGCTTCGCCGCCGCCGGTGACGACGGCCGCCGTCGCGATTTCGCCGGCCGTTTGTCCCGCGACATGCACAATCGCCTGACCTAGCACGTCGCCGGCAGGCAACACGATGCCGGTGAAAGCCAGCGAGACGGTCACGACGGGGCGCGCGAAAGCCGCCGCCGCATCAAGCGAGCGCAACATCGAAGTCGCACGCGGATTCTGGGTGACGAACTTTTCTAACTCCACGTTCAGCAGTTCGCGAAACTCCGCATCGACCGGCGCGAGCGCCGCATACGCCTGTTCGATCCGGGCCAACGTCTCGGCCCGCGCCGCACCGCCGAGCACCGCCCGGAGTCGCGGTCGCAACAAGTCGTTGCCGACTTCGGCGAGCCGATCGAGTTCATCCAGCAACCGTTCAATGCCTGCGCGGACGACGGTCCGCTCGCGATCGCGAAACGCGGCGAGCGGATCGGCGTCGACGCTTGAACCGTTCCAGATTCGTTTGACCGGCTTGGTGATCTGCTGACCGACGGCCCAATAGAAACCGTGAATCGTCCGCGACCACGGACTCCGCCGCTCGTCCCACCAGCGGCGGATTTCGTCGACCAACACGCCGGCCGGCAGCGTGGGCCAGGTTGCATCGACTCGTCGCGCATCGGTCAAAGCCCGACGTGCCGCGGCGAACCGTTCTCCCACCTCGCGGACTTCGCGCAGATAGTGCTCGGCCCCGTCTTGCGGATCGAGCACGCGCCGCAACGCGCCGCCGAGCGTTCGTTGCTTCAATTCATCGTACCGCAACTCGCTCAACTCACGGCGAACGTCGACCGGTTGCTCGACGAACGATCGGCCATCGACGCCGACGGCATAGAACGAGAGTCCGCGACGTTGAGCCCCGGCCCGATCGTAGGGGACGACGAACGTCTGTAGCGGCTTGATGCCGGTCTCGCGGCAGAAGACGGCGAGCCACTCGGGCCAGACGTCGCGATCGAGCGCGAGGTCGACCTGATTGAAGACGACGATCACTCCCTTGTCGGCCGCGGCTGCCGCGCGGAAAAACTGTTTGACCGCGGCGTCGTTGTATTTCTGTTGCGTCAACACGGCCAGCAGCACGTCGGCCGCGCTCCGCACGGCATCGGCCCGGTGCCAGTTGACCTGCGCGTCGGAATCGACGTCGGGCGTGTCAAGTAGCAGAAGTCGCGGCGGGAGCACTTTGCCGATGCGCCAAAACAGCAAGTCGGCGTCGTCGGCCGCCAGCGCATCGGCCGCGGCGTGCCATTCGCGCAGCACGAACCCTTCGAACAACGTTTGCAACAGCGCGGGATCGGCCGCCTGCACCGGCACGAGACAGACCGGATGCTTGGTGCCGGCGGCGAGCGGCGTGACGGCGCCGGCCTCTTCCTCGGCCAACTGATTGAAGAGCGCCGACTTACCGATGTTCGTCCCGCCGACGACCGCCGCGACGACCGGAGTCGCCGCCGCACACTGGGGCCGCAGCTTCCGCATCAGCAGTTGAAACCACTCGTCGGCCTCGGGCGACACTACGCCGATCGCGACCGCGCGCGGAACCAGACGTTCGATCGCAGCCGAAAGCCGCCGAACGCCGTCGCTCCAAGTCGCCAAGTCGGCCGTCATGAGGCAAATGCCGCGCGGACGGCGGCCCGCATCTTTTCCAAGCCGGTCCGCACGACGACGTCGGCCGGCTGCTGCCAGTACGTCCGGTTGAACAACTCGAGTGAAAAGTACCCGCGGAAGCCGGCGGCATAGAGATCGGTAAAAATCTGCTTCAACGGTGCCACGCCGTCGCCGGGATAAACACGATCGGCGTCGGTCTGTTCCGCGCGACTCGGCGTCGCCGGATAGTCGTTCAGATGAAAGACGGGAATCGCTGCGCCGTTGATGAGCTTCAGCCCGTTGAAATCGCTGCCACCCTTGAAGATGTGATAGACATCCGGCAACAGGCAGGCCTTAGGATGGCCGCTCTCGACGGCGACGAAGACCGCTTCGCCCAAGCGACCGAGCGTTTGCGAATGGCCCCAGACTTCGACCTCGGCGATGACGCCCGTTTGGTCGCTCAGTTCGAGCAAGGCGCGATAACGATCGGCGGCGGCGAAGAGGTTCATGCCGGTCACCTTTTGGGCTCCGACCGGCGGCGCGGCGATCCGCTTGCCGCCGATTTGCGCCATGATGTCCATGCACCGCTTCGCCTCTTCGAGGCCGGCTTTGCGGCGGGCGTCGTCGTCGACGATCCACTCGGGGAAGCCGATCGCACTTTCGATCGTCAGGCCGAGGTCGCTGATCCGCTTACCTAAATCCTTTAGCGAGTTGCCGGCCGCGGCGTACTCATCGAGTTCGCGGATCCACGGCTCGACGGCGTGATAGCCGGTCTTCGCGGCGAGTTCCAATTCGGCAACGATGCCGATCTTTTGCTCGCGGATCGTGCTTGTGTTCAGGCAGTAGCCGAACGGTTCGTCGGCGGGCCGATTCGGAGCGGCGGCGGACGCGGTCGTCGGACCGCCCACGAGTGCGGCGGCCCCCAAAGCGGCGGCCCCTAGAGCGGCGGTAGTGTTCATCAGTAGTTCGCGACGAGGAAGTTGGGGTTGCGACATCGGTGCGTTCTCGCAAAGGGGCGCGGCAAAGGTCGAGCCGCCAGTATATCTCGCCGACTGGCGCGATGCCGGCGGGGGCGTGTTTCGATAGAAATGGAAATAGCTGCGGATGTACATCCGCAGCTAGGGCGCTATTCCCTGAAAGAACCCGGCGGCGGCCCACGCGGCGAACCAATTTTCGAGCGATGCTGCCAATTCTTCGAGGTCGGCGGGATGCTGCTCGACGGCGATGGCAATCGCGTCGCCGAGCGGCGTTCCGTCGACGATCGCGTGTAGCAACGCCGCCTGGATCGCCGAGAGGGGATGCCGGCGGATGATGAACTCGCGCCGCGACAGCGCGACGTGCGACGGTCTTCGAGCCGGGAGTTGCACCTCGCTGGCGGCCGCGCGGAGTCGCGTGTACCAATCGTTCACATCGTGCTCGAACGAGAGCAATCGAAACGTCGGCAACGGCGCGAGTCGGACGTCGGCCCGGCTTCCAACTGGCACGGCCGCCAGATCGTCGGGCCCGAGAAAACCGAGCGTCTCGCCACCGGCGAGATCGAACACCTCGTTGATGTTCCGTTCCAGCCGAGCCAACTCGACGACGGCGGCGGAGAAGTCGTCGTCGGGCCGATGTTCGGCCAGATACGCAGCGAACCGTTCGCCCAGTTGCGCGAGCGTGTAACTCTTCGATGGGCAAGCCTGCAAGTAGCCGACGGCGAGGGCATCGAACGCCGCATCGCCGACCGCCGCGCGGACGAGCGGATGCTCTTCGCGCAAACACTCCAAGAGCCGTGCCCAATATGATCTTGCATAGACGGTGACCCGATCCTCGGCCGATTGCTGCGACGAAGCCGTCAGGAAGTCGTTCAACTCCGTCGCCGCGTCTGAAACGCCGGCGGGATGCGTGACGACGGTCTGAAACCAGCGCTGGAGATCGTCGAGCGAGCGTGAGTCCATCGTCACTGAACCTCTGCCGTGACGTGATGCAGAGGATGCGGCAGCGCGGAACTCGGAGCGCGGAGCGCGGAGCTACCTGGCGAAGATTCCGAAGTCCCGTCTGTGCTCCGCGCTCCGAGCTCCGCGCTCCGCGCTTTCAAAACCTCGGCATGCACGACGGGAAACTCCGGAATGTTCGCGTCCCATTCCAGCAACGTCGCAGCCCCGCCGGTGAGTTGGACCGCCTCGCGATACAGAGCCCACACCGGATCGATCACCGGGCCGTCGTGTGTGTCAACGAGATGGTCGCTCATCCGCGTGTGGCCCGCCAAGTGAAACTGCACGACCCGCTCGTGCGGCACGTTGCGAATGAATTCCCGCGGGTCGAAATCGTGGTTGACGCTCGACACATAGACATTGTTCACATCGAGCAGCAGCCGACAGTCGGTCGCCTCGGCCAGTCGCGACAAGAACTCCCACTCGGTCAGCGTCGATTGGCGGAACGCGACGTAACTGCTCGGGTTTTCCAGCGTCAACGGTCGCTCCAAAAAGTCTTGGACGATGCGGACACGCTCCGTCACATGTTTGAGGGTCGCCTCGTCAAACGGGAGCGGTAGCAGATCGTGCGTGTTGCGCCCCGCGACGCCGGTCCAACACAAATGATCGCTGATCCAACGAGCATCGACGGCCGTGGCGAGCGACTTCAGCTTCCGCAGATATTCGAAATCGAGCGGGTCGGTGCTGCCGATCGAGAGCGAGACGCCGTGCATGACGATCGGATAGGTCTCGGCGAGTTGTTCGAGCACGTAACGCGGCCGACCGCCGGAGTCGATGAAGTTCTCGGAGATGATCTCGAACCAGTCGACGGCGGGACGGTGTTCGAGCAGATACGAAAAGTGCTGCGGACGAAGCCCGACGCCGAGACCGAGGTTGGAGAACGCATTCGACATGCCGTTATTGTAGCGGAGTCGATTGCTTGATTTTACCCCTCACCCCGGCTCTCGCCCAGAAGGGGAGAGTGAGTCAGAGGGGGAAACGTTTGATGCCCAAGAAATCGATCGGCAGCGACGACTTGCCGTTCGTCGCCAAATCGGCGAGCGCTTCGCCCAGGACCGGCGCGAACTTGAAGCCGTGGCCCGAGAGACCCGCGACGAACGAGACTTGCGGATGTTGCGGGTGGAGGTCGACCAAGAAGTTTTCATCGGGCGACATCGTGTACATGCAGGCCGCATGGTCGTTGACGTGCGTCGTCAGGTTCGGCAGATAGTCGGTCACGAACCGTTCGACTCGCGCGAGGTCGGCGCGATCGACGTCGCGCGGCAAGAGCAGGGGATCGGCGACCGTCGCTCCGCCGCTATGCTCGGCGCACTTCATCCCCTCGGACCCGAAGACGGGGAAGCCGTAGAACGTGCCGTCGGCCGTTTCATAAAGGAACGACGGCGCGCCTTGGTCGAGACGATAATCGTCGGCCGTCCGCGGCGCGAACCAATACTGCGGCTTGCGACGCACGACGAGCGGCACGTTCAAATCGTGTAGTAATTGTCCGGCCCACGCTCCGGCGGAGATGACGAGCCGCGCTGCCGTGTAACGCTCGCGCTCGGTTTCCACGACGACGTTCGCACCGTCGATGCGCCAGGCGACGGCGGCCTCGTCGGTCTTCAGGACCGCGCCGTGCACGACGGCTTGTTCGAGTTGAGCCCGAATGCAATCTTCGACATTCAGGAATCCGGCGCGGCGTTCGAAGACGGCGGCCATCTCCGGCGGCATGCGAAAGCCGGGGAACCTGCGAGCTACGTCGTCGGCCGAGAGTTCATCCACCGCAAGTTGGTGTTGCTTCGCACTTGCCAACACGCCGGGGACGACGACGCCCGCCGGCGGGCCGATCTGTAACAAGCCGGTCTCGCGATAGAGCGTTCGCCCCACGGCCGCTTCGAGTGCGTGCCACTGTTCGTAGGCCCGCAAGACGAGCGGCACGTAGTCGGGATGCTCGAAGTACGCTTGGCGGATCATCCGCGTTCGGCCGTGCGAACTGCCCCGATCGTGCGGTGACGTGAAGCGTTCGAGACCGACGACGCGCAGTCCGCGGCGCGCGAGATGCAGCAAGGCCGCGCTGCCGACGGCGCCGCAACCGAGGACGATGACGTCGTAAGAAGGCATGGGAAATCAGAAGTCAGAAATCAAAAGTCAGAAGGGAAAGACGGGAAGCCACTATCGTACTTCTGATTTCTGACTTCTGAATTCTTATTTTTCGCTCACCGTGAACTCGACGGTCGATTGGCCGATCTTTTGGCTCAGCGTGTCGACGATCGTCAGTTGCAGCGTGTACTTCCCGGCATAGATCCGTTCCGGGACCGACAGGAAGTAGCGAATGAAATAATCGCGGCGCTGATTCTGGCAGAACTCCTCGGTGAGCGCCAAGTCGTTCTCCGCCACGCGACGCCCTTGGGCGTCGAGAATCTGGTAGCTGCTCCGCAGCGCGGTGTGAAAACCTTTGCCCGACTCTTCGGACTTAAAGTTTTCAACCTCGGCATACAGAATGAGCGGCTGGCTCGCTTTGAACTCGTCGCTCTTGAACTTTTGGTAGACGCCGTAGCTGCTGACTTCGGTGCAGAAGGCGAGGTTCTTGACCGCCAGGGTGCTCGCTTCGGACAGTCGGATCGTCGCTTTCGACAGATGCTGCGCGGCGGCGGCGGAGCGGCGGGCCGGATCGCTCAGCTTTTCGGAGTCGAGATAGGTCGACAACGCGTAGAGTTGCTCGGTCCAGTAATCTTGCTCCGCCGCGGCAATGCCAGGGATCGGCTTGAGGGCATCGTCGCGACGACCGGCGGCCAGATAGAGCACGCGGAGCCAAGCGTGCCGCGTCACTTCTTGCGGGTTCGTCGGCGACTCGCGGGTTTGTGTTTCGAGTGCAGCGACCGCCTCGGCGAGAGCGACTTGCCAATCGGTCTCGGCGGGCGATTTGACTTCGTCGTCCCCACTCTTCGCGTCGTCAGATTTCTTAGCCGCCGGCGAAGGCGAATCGTCTTTCTTCGCGCCGATCGTGGCGAACGGTTTGTCGTAAGCGACGGTCTGGATCGACTTCGCATCGGCGGGAGCATCGGGCGGCGGCACGGGCTGCGTCGATGCCGACTCTTGGCGTTGGGCTTCGGCGATGGCAGCGTTGAGCATCGCCGTCGCCGGGAACGAGAGGCCGGGGGTACCGGTGCCGCGCGGGTTGATCGAGGTCGTGGCGGCTTCAAGCATCGCTTGCGGAGTCGTCGCGGCAAGCGACGGCTGCGGCAGCGTGGGAGTAGGCGGCATCGTCGCTTGCGCGATGGTGGGTTGTGGCGTCGGTCCGGCAGCCGCCTTCTGACGATACGCCATCCCGGCGCGGAACGTTTGCATCAGCATCGGCCAGAGGGCCGGATCGGTCTGCTGCAAGTCGGCGAGCAACTGGCGCTGCACGGCGGGATCGACGGTGCCGAGCGATTGCAACTCGGTCATGATTTGTTGCAGAGCTTCGGTCTCGGCCGCAGCATTGCGCGCGCCGGGTTGTTGCGGCGGTGCGATGGGTTGCTGAGGCGCGCCAGTCGGCTTCGGCGCGGCGTAGGCCGTCTTCAGATACGGCGACGGCGGCGGGGCAGGGGCATTGGGATCGAGCGGCCCGGCGACTTGCGTCGGTTCCCACTGCTCTGGCGCGTTGCCGGCTTGGGCGACCGCCTCGGCATGGACGTCGCGCGGCGGGTTGAATCCGGTGCAGCCGGCCGCGCCTAGCACGACGACGCAGGCGCAATTTCCCACAACAAGGATGAGCGGCAGCCGATGGCTGAGGCGTCCGTCCATGGCGTGCGTGCAAAGGGGAGGCGAGAAACGACGAAACTTTTTTCCCTACGATGGGGGCGGAAAGGTACGCGATTCACCGCGGCGCGACAAGGCGGGTGGCGATAAAGTCAGAAGTTCGAAGTCAGAAACTAGGAGGCGGCGGGATGCTAGCAACGGCTGCCGGCTGCTCTGATTCCGCACTTCTAACTTTTGAGTTTCCGCGTGTCGGCCGCCGTCGACATCCGGGCCGTCATCTGTTCCAGCACCAGTCGCGCGCGGGCCGGGGCCGAGCTTCGTCCCTTCAGCGCCTGATCGGCTTCCAGCAGCCAGCCGTAGATGGCGCCGGCCCGCC
>CAMCTH010000071.1 GCA_945877965.1 Planctomicrobium piriforme
CACGTCAAGTTCGTACAGTACATCAAGCTAGCCGTACAAGAAGCGGGCCTCGGCCGCGAGTGGGTTCGTGAACCGCGATTGGCGCTCAGCGGTGCAGAACGCGAACAAGTGCTGGGGATCATTCACCGCGGTCTGGCCGCTCGACCGACTCTTCCGACGAGATAACCATGCAACGCATCCAAGTCATCGATTCACATACCGGCGGCGAGCCGACCCGCGTGATCGTCGCCGGCGGGCCCGATCTGGGGGCCGGTCCGCTTGCCGTGCGGCGAGACCGCTTTCGCACCGACTACGATGCTTATCGACGCGCCGTGCTCTGCGAACCGCGCGGGTCGGACGTTCTCGTCGGCGCGCTGCTTTGTCCGCCCGTCGACCCGACGTGCGTGGCCGGAGTGATCTTCTTTAACAACGTCGGCTATCTCGGCATGTGCGGGCACGGCACGATCGGCGTCGCCGTGACGCTGGGGCATTTGGGTCGAATCGACGCAGGGCGCCATCGGCTGGAGACGCCGGTCGGCGTCGTGCCGTTCGAGTACGACGGTCGCAACACGGCGACAATCGACAACGTGCCGAGCTATCGCACGGCATCGAATGTGACCGTTGTGGTCGACGGCCTCGGGGAAGTGACCGGCGACGTCGCTTGGGGAGGCAATTGGTTCTTTCTAGTCCGCGAACATCGCGAGTCCTTGGAGCTTGCCAACGTGGCGCGACTCACCGCCGCGACCGAAGCGATCCGCGCCGCTCTCCGAGCTCAGGGCATCACAGGAACCGCCGGCGAGGAGATCGATCACGTCGAGTTATTCGGCCCGCCGCGTGATTCGCGTAATCACAGCCGCAACTTCGTTCTCTGTCCCGGCGGAGCTTACGACCGTTCCCCCTGCGGAACTGGCACGAGCGCGAAGCTGGCGTGCCTGGCGGCCGACGGCAAACTGCGCCCCGGCGAACTGTGGCGGCAAGAGAGTATCGTCGGCAGCGTCCTCACCGGTTCGTATCGAACCGACGGCGACCGCGTGCTGCCGACGATTTCAGGCGAAGCCTATGTAACGGCCGAGGCGACCCTGCTTATCGATGAAGCCGACCCTTTTGCCTGGGGCATCCGGTGATTTCGTTGCCTGAGCAGGCTCCGTTGTCTTCGTCGAAGCGCGACGTCGTCGTCGTGGGAGGCGGCGTCGTCGGCGCGGCCTGCGCCTATTATCTGCGACAGGCGGGGCGACAAGTCACTATCGTCGATCGAGGTCGCTTCGGCGGCGGCTGCTCGCATGGCAACTGTGGATACGTCTGCCCGAGTCACGTCTTGCCGCTCGCTGCGCCCGGGGCGTTGTGGTCGACGCTCAAGACCATGGCCTCACGCAACTCGCCGCTGAAGGTGCGATTTCGCTTCGATCCGGCCGTGTGGCGTTGGTTCTGGCGATTCGCAAAACGTTGTAATCGTCGCGATATGCTGGCGACCGGCCATGCCCTGCATGCGCTGTTGCAGTCGTCGCGGCAACTTTACGACGAGTTGCTCCGCGAAACGTTGGCCGACGTTGAGTGGCGGGCTCACGGCTTGCTGTTCGTCTTTCAGACCGTGCCCGCCATGAACCATTACGCCGACGTCGACCGCTTGCTGCGCGACGAGTTTGACCTCGCGGCCGCGCGCTATGACGGCGAGTCGCTATTGAAGTTGGAGCCGAGCCTGCGACCGGGTATCGCCGGAGCGTGGCACTACAAAACCGACGGGCACCTGCGACCCGATAAGCTGATGTCCGCCTGGCGACGCACGCTCGAATCGTCGGGCGTTGAGATCGTCGAGGACTGTGAGTTGCTCGATATGTCGGTCGAAGGCAAACACGTCCGCAGCCTGACGACTTCGCTTGGCAAGATCGAGGCCGATCAGGTTGTGATCGCGACCGGTGCCTGGACGCCGCAGTTGAATCGCTTGTTGCGACAGCCGATTCCCATTCAACCCGGCAAGGGCTATTCGCTCACATTGCCGCAGACTGAGCATGCCCCGCGATTGCCGATGATTTTCGAAGAGCATCGCGTGGCGATCACGCCGCTCGCCGGGGCCTATCGCATCGGCTCGACGATGGAGTTCGCCGGGTACGATGCGACGCTCAATCCGAGCCGCTTGCAGCTACTGCGCGATGGTGCGGCCCGGTACCTGCGCGATCCGATCTCCGATACTGCGATGGAGTCCTGGTGGGGTTGGCGGCCAATGACGCCCGACGGGCTGCCGTACATCGGGCGCGCACCTGCGCTAGCGAACACTTTTCTAGCGGCAGGCCACGGCATGCTCGGCGTGTCGCTGGCTCCGGCGACGGGACGATTGCTCGCCGAAGTCGTCACGGGCCGAACGCCCCACGTCGACCCGCTGCCGTACGCCATCGAGCGCGAAACGTAAAGCAAAGTGAGCATGCTGCCTTCGGCTACCCTACTTCCGATTCCCGATGTCCCACCGCGCGGGATGCTCGCGACGCGGCGCGGTCGTTTACTGACGTTCTTCTTGCTCTATGTGACGGAGGGTATTCCACTTGGCTTCAACGCCGTCGCGCTGGCGGCGCTGATGCGCAAGCAAGGACTGGGACCCGAAGCGATCGGCGTGTTCGTCGCCACGCTCTACTTGCCGTGGTCATGGAAATGGTTGATGGGCCCGGTCGTCGACTTAGCGCGCTCGCGGCATTGGGGCCATCGGCGGGCGTGGATCGTCGGCTGTCAGACGATGATGGCCCTGACGTTACTTGCTGCGGCGGGCGTCGACTTTTCGCAGAATCTGGCGCTCTTCACCGCCGTGATCCTCATTCACAACGCTTTTGCCGCGACAATGGACGTCGCTATTGACGCATTGGCCTGCACGACGTTGCCGCCGGCGGAGCGAGGTACGGCGAACGGCCTCATGTTCGCCGGAGCCTACCTGGGAAACGCGCTCGGCGGCTCCGGTGTTCTCTTCCTAATGCCCTACGTGCCGATCACCGCGAGCTTTCTGCTAGTCGTCGGGCTGATCCTCGCGGTGATGATTTGCGTTTCGCTCCGGGTGACGGAACCGTTCCGCGAATCGTCCCGGCATGTCGACGGTCGCATACGCTTCTCGACGGAAATGATGCAATACCTACGGGCCTTGTTGAAGTCGTGCTTCGGCACGCGAGCGGGAATCGCCAGCGTCGCCTTTGCCATTTTGCCTGCGGGGGCTTACGGACTCGGTTTAGCGCTGCAATCCAATCTTGCGGTCGAGTTGGGCTTCGATGATACGCAAATCGGCTGGCTCAATCTGTGGTCGACCGTGCTCGCCGCGATCGGCTGCGTGCTCGGCGGATTGCTGTCCGATCGCTTCGGCCGACGGCGGATGTTGGCCGTGTATGTGTTACTCACGGCACTGCCGACGTTATGGCTCGCGCAGCGACTTCATGACTACGGTTGGATCATGCCGCAGGAACTCGATCCCAACGCGCGACCGTCGGTGCCCAATGCGCTCGTCACCGGCCTCTGGATCGCCGCCTGCACCTATAACTTCTTGCAAGGGCTGATGTACGGCACTCGCACGGCCCTGTTTATGGACCTGTGCCGTGCGGAGATCGCCGCGACGCAGTTCACGGCCTACATGTCGCTGATGAATCTGGCGATGGCGTATTCCGCTTGGTGGCAAGGGATGTCGGCCGAGCACTACGGCTATCCGCTGACGCTGGCACTCGATGCCGGAGTCGGCTGCCTCTGTTGCATTCCCTTGGCACTGATGTCCGTTAAGGCCTCGAACTGAAGTACCTTCGTTGATGCTCGATCGCCGGCCCCTTTCGTGATCCCTCCGCCTTTTATGACCTACTTTCAAAGTGACATGCCGATCGAAGAGTTCCAAGCGCGCCGCGCTCGCATTGCCGATCGGATTGGCTTCCATGCTATGGCGGTTATCGCCGGTGCCGGTGCAACCGGTGCTTTCGACGTGTTCCGCCAGACGAATGAGTTTTACTATCTATCCGGCGTCGAGGTACCGCATGCTTATCTGCTGATCCGGGGAGATTCGCGAGAAGCAACGCTGTACCTTCCGCATCAGGACGCCAAACATGAACGCAGCGAAGGACCGCAACTGAACTGCGATCTGCCCGATGATGCTCGCCGACTGACTGGAATCGAACAGATTGCTCCGCTCGCTCGCCTAGCCGACGACGTTCGCAGCGGTGGCTGCTTGTATCTTCCGCAGCAGCCCGCAGAAGGACGCCAAGCCTGTCGCGACATACTCCGCTATCGGCAACATCTGGCCGATGCCGATCCGTGGAGTCAGCGGCCCACGCCGGAAGAACACTTTCGGTCGCTCGTCGCCGCGAAGGCCGAATCGGCCGAGCTTATCGATCTTTCACCGATCCTGGACGAATTGCGATTGGTGAAAAGCGAGCGAGAGATCGCCTTGATGCGCCGGGCGGGCGAGTTGACTGCCCAAGGGATCCGTGCTGCCATGCAACGAACCCGCGCCGGTTTGTTGGAATATCAGTTGGCTGCCGCGGCCGATTACGTCTTTGCCGATGCGGGTGCTCGCGGCGCCGGTTATCGTCCGATCGTCGCGAGCGGCGTCAATATTTGGAATGCGCATTACTTTTGCAACCAAGCTGAGCTCATCGACGGCGACTGGGTGCTGATGGATTACGCACCGGAAGTCGCCTATTACACGAGCGATATCGGACGCATGTGGCCGGTCAGCGGACGTTACTCCGACCGACAACGCGAACTGTACGACTTTGTGGTCGCGTATCACGAAATCCTGCTCCAAGTCATTCGTCCCGGATACAGCGTGTCGCAACTGGCTCAGGAAGCGGAATCACGCATTCGTCCCCTCTGGGAAGCATGGCCGTTTTCGAAGGCAGACTACCGTAACGCAGCCGAACGGATGATCGAATCCGAAGTCGCCTTCACTCATCCCGTGGGAATGGCCGTTCACGACGTCGGCGACTATCGCGACGCGCCTTTGCGACCGGGAATCGTCTTCGCGCTCGATCCTCAACTGTGGGTCCCTTCGGAATCAATCTATGTACGAGTCGAAGATACGGTGGTCGTGACCGACGACGGCATCGAAGTGCTGACCGACGGTGTGCCGCGCCGCTCTGATCAAATCGAGGCTGTTATGACCGCCTCGGCCGATGTACGTCAGTCAAATTAAACCTGAACATTTAATCGCACTACGGAATTACGTCTATGCTCTCCTTTGTCCTTCATCTAATCCTCGTTTGCTTGGTTGCGAACGAGTTCATCAGCACAACCTCGGCCGACGAGATCGCAGCCTCCGGCACGCCGCTCAAGATCTTGTTTTTGGGCGATCGCGGGCATCATCAGCCCCTCGCGCGGTTCCGCCAATTGCAACCGGCGCTCGCTCCGCGCGGTATCGACATCACGTACACGGAAGACCTCGGCGTCCTCGATCAGGCGGCACTCGCCAAGTACGACGGTCTCTTGCTCTACGCGAACATAGACAAGATTGAAGAACCACAAGCGAAGGCCTTGCTCGACTTCGTGGCCGGCGGCAAAGGCTTCATTCCGCTTCATTGTGCATCGTATTGCTTCCGCAATAACGACGATGTCGTCGCGCTCATCGGTGCGCAGTTCCAGCGACACGGTACCGGCGTGATTCGAGTCGCTCCGGACGTCGCCGCGGCGAATCATCCGCTGGTCAAGAACTACCGAGGGTTTGAAAGCTGGGACGAAACCTACGTTCATACGAAGCACAACGACACGAATCGCACCGTGCTGGAGTATCGCACCGACGAAAACGGCCGCGAACCGTGGACGTGGGTTCGCACGCATGGCAAAGGCCGGGTCTTTTACACGGCCTGGGGACACGACGAACGGACGTGGTCGAATCCCGGCTTTCAGAATCTGGTCGAGCGCGGCATTCGCTGGGCCTGCGGGGGCGACGAAGCAGTAGCCGCGGTCCCTGCATTCGCCGATCGACCCGCAATGACGTCGCTTGCCCCAGACGCCAAGCCCTTTGAATATGTCGACGCGAAGATTGCATTCTATCCGCCGGGCGGTGCCCGTAAAGGAGACGGCGAATGGAACCGGATGCAGTTACCCGTCTCTCCCGAAGAGTCGATGAAGCACATCGTCACGCCGGTCGGGTTCCAGGTGGAACTATTCGTCGCCGAACCGCAACTCGGCGGTAAACCGTTGGCGATGAATTGGGACGAACGGGGCCGCCTGTGGGTCTGCGAATCGCAGGACTATCCCAACGAACTTCAAACGCCGGGGCAAGGCCGCGACCGCATTCGCATCTGCGAAGACACCGACGGCGACGGCCGCGCGGACAAGTTCACCGTCTTTGCCGAAAAGCTGAGCATTCCCACGACGCTCACGTTCTATCGCGGCGGCGCGATCGTTCAGGACGGCAAGGAGACCGTCTACCTCAAAGACACCGACGGCGACGACCGCGCCGACATCCGCAAGGTCCTGATCACCGGCTGGGGACTCGGTGATACGCACGGCGGCGTCAGCAACTTTCAGTACGGTCTCGATAACTGGTACTACGGAATGCAGGGCTATAACAATTCCACCCCTACCTTCGACGGCGGACGACAAACGAGCCAAACGTTTCGCATGGGCTTTTTCCGTTTCCGGCTCTCAGGCGAAAACGAAGCCGCCGAGGTAAAAGAGGTTGAGTTTCTTCGATCAACGAACAACAACACCTGGGGCTTAGGGATCAGCGAAGAGGGACTTATTTTCGGATCGACTGCCAACGGCAACCCGAGCGAGTTCATGCCGATCGCCAACCGCTATTACGAAGCGGTCCGCGGCTGGTCGCCCGAAGTGCTGCGAGGCATTGCCGAGAGCAACAAGTTCGAGCCGATCACCGAGCGTGTGCGTCAAGTCGACCAGCACGGCGGTTTCACGGCGGCGGCGGGACATGCGCTCTACACCGCTCGTAACTACCCGGCCGAATATTGGAACCGCACCGCCTTTGTCACCGAGCCGACCGGCCACTTGGTCGCCACGTTCGTGCTGCGACCGGACGGTGCCGGCTTCCGTTCACGAAACTCGTGGAACCTCTTCGCCAGCAACGACGAATGGACCGCGCCGATCATGGCCGAGGTCGGACCCGATGGGAACGTGTGGATCATCGACTGGTACAACTATATCGTCCAACATAACCCGACGCCCGCCGGTTTCACCACAGGCAAAGGCAATGCGTACGAAACGGAGCTGCGAGACAAGAAGCACGGCCGAGTCTATCGCCTAGTGTGGACGGGGGCTGGGGCTGAAGACCGTAGAGTGGGACGAGGTACTCCGAGTCCCGCCACGCCATCGCTAAAATCCGACAATCTTTTTTGGCGAAGACATTCGCAACGATTGATGGTGGAAGCCGGATTGAAGACTGAAGGCATTCTTCAATCGCTCGTGTTCAGCGCGAAAGATTCAACGGTCGACGCAGCGGGACTGAACACCCTCGCGATCCATTCGCTCGCTACTTTGCACGGCCTCGGCGTGTTGAACGACGACAACACTTCGGTTATGTCGGTGGTTGTCGCAGGACTGAAACACAAATCGGCCGGTGTACGCCGAGTTGCCGTGACAGTCCTGCCTCGGACGGATAAAGGAACCGCCGCACTTTTGGATAGCGGCTGCCTAAACGATTCGGAGTCGCAAGTGCGGCTTGCCGCGTTGTTGGCGCTGGCCGAAATGCCGGCGTCGCGTCACGCGGCCGCAGCGATCTTTTTCGTTGCGACCGAGCAGAACCTCGACCGCGTGACGGCTGACGCCGTCACCGCTGCCGCTGCTCGACACGACCGACACTTTTTGCAGTTGGCCGGCACTTCGCAAACGCCCCACCCTTGGCCGGCAGCGGCGCTGCAGTCCGCAGCCATCGTTGCCGAACATTACGCCCGCGGCCTGCCGACCGATTCGATTGCTACGATTATCAAAGCGTCGGCCGCTGCTACGCCATCGCTTCAAGAAGCGATTCTTGCGGGGCTCGCCAAAGGCTGGCCGAAAGACAAGCCGGTGTCGCTCGACGACGCTTCGGAAACCACGTTGGTAAATCTCGTGACAAAAGCGTCGCCTGGAGCGCGCGCCTCGGCCGTGACGCTCGCTTTAAAACTAGGGAGCAAGAAACTAGAGTCGCAGGTGGGGGAAATCGCCGCCGGTTTCCTGGCCGCCGCTCGCGATGAAAAAGCGAAAGATGAAGACCGCATCGCCGCCGCTCGGCAGTTGATCGAGTTCAGACGCATGGATGCCGGCGCGGTTGCCGACGTGCTGTCGTTGATCTCGCCTCGCACCTCGCCGGAACTCGCGACCGGCTTGATCGAAGCGGTCGGTCAAAGCGAATCACCGCAAGCGGCCAATCACGTTCTAAATAACTTTACTTCATTTACTCCGGCCGTTCGACCTGCTGCGTTGCGAGTCTTATTGAATCGCACCGACTGGATCCGAGCGACGCTTGAAGCGCTGGAGAAAGGTTCGCTGCCGCTGAACGATTTGTCGCTCGACCAAAAACAGGCACTCGCCAATCATCCCGATAAGACGCTGGCCAAGCGAGCGAAAGACCTGCTCGCCAAAGGGGGCGGCTTGCCGAACCCCGACCGCCAGAAAGTTCTGGACGAGCTGCTGCCATTGACCAAACTGACCGCCGATGCGAAAGCGGGCAAGGAGGTCTTCAAGAAGCAGTGCCTGAAATGCCACATGCACAGCGGCGAAGGAAGCAAGATCGGCCCGGATCTCACCGGTATGGCCGTGCATCCCAAGCACGAACTACTGATCCACTTGATCGACCCAAGCCGCAGCGTGGAAGGGAACTTCCGCGTGTACACCGTGGTCACGGCAGACGGCCGGGTGCTGAACGGCTTACTCTCCTCCGAATCGAAAACCGCGATCGAATTGATCGACGCTGAAGCGAAACGCCACGCCATCCAACGAGCCGACATTGAGCAGATGGTGGCCTCGACCAAATCGCTGATGCCCGAGGGCTTTGAAAAGCAAGTCACCCGTGACGACATCACGAATCTGCTCGAGTTCCTCACGCAGCGAGGCAAGTTCCTCCCATTGCCACTGGATAAACTCGCCACGGCCGTCAGTACGAAGGGAATGTTCTTTGCACCCGAATCGAACGTCGAGCGCTTGATCTTTTCGGACTGGTCACCGAAGACGTTTGAAGGGGTCCCGTTCATCTTGACCGACCCGCAAGGGGACCGTCGCCCGAATGTGATCCTACTTTACGGACCCAATGGCACGCTGCCGCCGAAGATGCCCAAATCGGTCAGCTTGACGTGTAATACCTCGGCAAAGGCTATCCATCTACTCAGCGGCGTCGGCGGCTGGAGTTTTCCCGCCTCGGCTAAAGGCACGGTGTCGATGATCGTCCGCCTCCGCTATGCCGACGGTCAAGCCGAAGACCATCCGCTGCTCAACGGGGAGCACTTCGCCGACTACATCCGCCGCGTAGACGTTGACGGCAGCAAGTTTGCCTTCGCTTTGCGAGGCCAACAAATTCGCTATCTTGCGATTCATCCGGCACGACCTGAGGAAATTGAATTGATCGAACTACTGAAAGGCCCCGACTCAACCGCACCGATCGTGATGGCCCTGACGGTTGAGACTCGGTGAGCGGCCGACTTTCATCCTGCATTCTTTGACCAGACATGGTATCGACAAGCCTGAAGTCCCTTATCCGTTAAAAAAGTGTCATGACCAAACCAATTAACGTCGGCCTCGTCGGTCTCGGCTTCGGGGCCGAATTCATTCCGATCTATCAAGCCCATCCGCAAGCGAACGTCGCCGCGATCTGCCAGCGAGATCGAACCAAGCTCGATCAAGTCGGCAATCGCTTCGGCATCGACCGGCGTTACACGAGTTACGCCGATTTGCTCAATGATTCATCGGTCGATTTCGTGCATATCAACTCGCCGATTCCCGATCATGCGTCGATGTCGATCGCCGCACTAAATGCGGGCAAGCATGTCATGTGTACCGTACCGATGGCGACGAACGTCGAAGACTGCCGGCAGATCGTCGAGTTAGTCAAGCAGAACGGCCTGAAGTACATGATGGCCGAGACGGTCGTCTACAGCCGCGAGTTCTTGTTCATTCAAGAGATGTACGAGAAAGGGGAACTCGGCACGATCCAGCATCTAGCGGCCTCGCATCCGCAAGATATGGACGGCTGGCCGGACTATTGGGAACAGATGATTCCGATGCACTACGCCACGCACGTCGTCAGCCCTTGCCTGGGTTTGCTCGACGGTCGGGCCGAGTACGTCAGCTGCTTCGGCTCCGGCCGGGTGCGCGACGATATCGCGCAAAAGTCCGGCAACAAGTTCGCCGTTGAGTCGTGCCATATCAAAGTGAAAGACTCCGACGTCACCGCGCACATCTGGCGGTTCTTGTACGACGTCGCCCGGCAGTATCGCGAGAGCTTCGACGTCTACGGTACCAATCGCAGCTTCGAGTGGACGCTCGTCGAGCACGAACCGCACATCATCCACACGGCTAAGAAGCCCGAGCCGGAGATTCCGGAGAAGGTAACCGTCCCGGATTTCGCGCATCGGCTCCCCGAGCCGATCCGTCGCTTCACGCAGCCCGCGCACATTCAAGACGCAGAGCATCTATCGTTTATCCAAGGGGGCGGGCACGGTGGCTCGCATCCGCACATGGTGCACGAGATGATCAGCGCGCTCACCGACAATCGCGATCCCTGGCCGAACGCGACGATCGCCGCTAACTGGACGTGCGTCGGCATCTGCGCACACGAGTCAGCCCTCAAGGGAGGCGAGATCGTGCGATTGCCGGAGTTTACGTTGAGCTGAATACGGCGGTTTAAATGGTGTGACGCTCTGCGAGCATGTTTGGCTCTTTGAATGGGAGGTGCCGGATTAAACTTCTCAATCTCGTTCTTGCCAACTCGGCTACCGCACTGCGCTCTTGGGTAATCAGGTTCGAGTTCGGTTCCGATAGCGGAACGCCCGTGACCGGGAGCATTCGTTTGACGCGAGTATTTGCCCCCCTCCCAGCGCAGATTGCGAATCTCGCGGGGGCCCTGCCAGGCCTTGCCGCTCGCTTGCACTTTCCGGCCTTCTATCACCGTCGTGCCGCTGGGAGAGATGCTGAACTCGGTGACCGTCCGCCAATTCTCGGGTGACGCCGTAACTTCCGGATCGGTGGCGACGAGATCGCTGAGTTTTACGGAAACGGTCTGCCAGGCCTGGGAGCCGTTCAGATTTCTCACGACCGTGTAGTCCACCGCAGGCCGGCCGGGAATCATGGCACCCCAGGCGTTGCAGTTGAAGGTCAGCACAAGCTGATTGTCGCTCTCACACTTGACTTCAAAGTGCAATATGGCACCGTCGGGGCCGCGCCACTGGGGATCCTTCAACTTGCGGGTCGTGGCCTTCCACAAGGGCGGATGTCCCCAGTTCAAGAGATACCAGTCGTGCCAACCGCGCGCGCCGTCATCAATGAGCCGGTCCGGCTTGTCGGTGGCCTTCACACCGGACGAGCGCAACTGCGCGGGCCCCGCCGAGAGGACGCGCGAGCTGACGGCAAACGTGCCGCTGAGTTCCTGCCCCACCTTCTGCGGACTCGTCCGATAGTTTGCCGGAGTTTCATAGACGACATCCGCGTAGGCGAAGAGCGGCTGATCCGTATTCATCACAGGACACTCGGCCTGCCATTGCCTATCGGACTTCACGGCTTTCCCGTCGCGCCAGAAACGGGTGAGCGCATGCGGATCGACGGAGTAGTAGACATCGACTCGCTGCACGGCCTGAGAATCATCCGGCGTAACGATGATTCGCGGCACGCCGTCGGTTGTCTTGAGTTCCAGCGTCAGCTGCGGCGTCTGCGGCATTTTAAAAGCAGCGCCCTTGAGGTGCTCTTCAAACCACAGATATTCGGTGATGGCATGTTCATCCGTATGGTGGTGATTCAGGTGCGGCGAAATGCTGAATCGCACGCGGTCATCGGGCAAATTGCGCCAGTTCCAAGCCATGTTGTCGAGATGGGCGTGAAAGTCATTCGTCGGCGACAGCCAGAGGATCGGACAGCTTACCAGCGGGAGGTAGGCGTTGTCGGAAATGCAAGCCAGCTCCATCTCCGAGCGTTCGGTTCGGCGACCGCCGGGAACGAGGTCTTCGCTCTCCAATAAGTCGCCCGAACCTCCGCACGACGGCACGGCGGCTTTGATGCGCTTGTCTATTCCCGCAAGATTCACGGTGAGCTTGCCCCCCATTGAGTGCCCATGCGCGCCGATGCGCGTCGCATCCACTTCCGGCTGCTGTTGCAGGAAAGTGACGGCCCGACGTGCAGCGATGAGCACGAGAAACCAGTTGCTGTTCCTCGGCGACTCAACGGAATCGAATGTATATTCGTCGGGAGTCAGAGCCCCGGCAAAATGGTTCGCCTTGTTGCGTTGCGGCGGATGCGTCGCGTCGAGCTTACCCCAGTCGGTTTGCGGCCCGCTCCAGGCCTCTTGGCCGAGATTCATCTTGTTGCCGCCCCAATTGATCGAGATACCGGCATAGCCGCGCTGGGCATAGGTCACGACGCTGT
>CAMCTH010000072.1 GCA_945877965.1 Planctomicrobium piriforme
AGTCGGTTTGCAAACGGTGCAAACTGCGTTCGACTTCCCGCAGGATATGGACCGCCGACAGTCCGCGATCTTGCGGACCCGGCCCGATCGGCGCGCCGACCTTGGTCGCCACGACGGCTCGATCGCGCCGATCACGGAGCGCCTTGCCGACGATCTCTTCGGCCACGCCTCCGGCACTGCCCAAATAACGTGAGTAGCCCTCATAAACGTTGGCGGTGTCGATGAAGTTGATTCCGAGATCGAGCGCTGCGTGAATCAGACGAATCGCTTCGGATTCGGACACCGGACTGCCGAAAGTCATCGTTCCCAAACAGACGGGCGAAACAAGCAAGCCGCTGGAACCTAACAAACGAAGTTGCATATGCGAGAACCTGGACGGTGGGGCGAACCGCTTAATCGGAGATCGTCAAATCGACTGGAAGGTGAACTAGGCCAAAAGCGACTTCAGAATCCGCGCTTCGAACACATCGGTCAAGCGTTCGTCGCGGCCGTGGTGCGGATAAGTCAAAGCGAGATGATCGAGTCCTAACAGATGGAGCATCGTCGCATGCAGATCGGCCGAGCGTGCGCGATCGACGATCGCGCGATAACCGAAGTCGTCGGTCGCACCATAAGCTTGGCCTCCTTTGATTCCACCGCCGGCGAGCCACATGCTGAAACCGTAGGGGTGATGGTCGCGGCCGTCTTTACCCTGAGCACCGGGTGTACGGCCGAATTCTCCGCCCCACACGACGAGTGTGGAGTCGAGCAGGCCGCGGCGTTTCAGATCGGAAAGCAATCCGGCGACGGGAAGATCGGTCTGTTCGCAACAACGGCGGGTCTTCGCCGCATTGTCGCCGTGCGTGTCCCAAGGCTGACCCGCCATAAATATTTGCACGAAGCGCACGCCGCGCTCGACCAATCGTCGCGCCATCAAACAGCGAACGCCGTACGATCGTGTCAGCTCTTGATCCAGTCCGTAAAGGCTTCGCGTCTCGGCCGTCTCGTGCGTAGTTTCCAGAGCGTCGCTCGCTGCCACCTGCATGCGGGCGGCTAATTCAAAACTGGCAATCCGGGCATCGAGTTCCATTTCACCGGGGTGTTGGACTTTGTGCCGTGCGTTTAACTCGGCAAGTAAGCGCAGTCGCGCGAGTTCCACGTCAGCCGGACGCGGCGACTTCGGTTGCAGGTTCAATACCGGCATCCCCTGGCTTCGGAGCGGCGTTCCCTGGAACAGAGGAGGCATCCAACCGCTCGACCAGTTGCGAATGCCGTCGACCGGCAATCCACCCGGATCGGGCAGCACGACGTAGGCTGGCAAATTCTGGTTCTCACTTCCCAAGCCGTACGCGGCCCAGGCCCCGACGGTCGGCCGACCGGAAACGGTTAGGCCTGTGTGCATCATCCACAGAGCTTGCTCGTGATTGCGGTGGTCGGTGAACATCGAACGGACGACGGCGATTTGATCGGCATGCTTGGCGATGTGCGGCAGCGTCTCGGAAAATTCCAAGCCGCTTCGGCCGTGCTTTTGAAACTTGAACGGACTTCCCAGTAGATTCCCAGTCAACTTCTCATCATCAACAACTTCCGCCGGCGGCGGTTGGCCGTCGTGCTTGGTCAGCAACGGTTTCGGATCGAACAGATCGACGTGACTCGGGCCGCCGTGCATGAACAGTTGAATCACGGCCCGTGCCTTCGGCGGATTTTGCGGCGTCTTGGGCAGCAAATCGTAGCGCGACTCGCTCGCGGCAGCACGAGGGCTTGAATTCGAATCGAGAAGCGAAGTCAGCGCTATTCCACCGAAGCCGGCACCGAGTTGCTCGATGAATCGGCGACGACTCGCTGGAAACATCGGGATATTCCATGTCATGACGCTCTCTCCTCGAACACTCAATCGATGTACGCAAACTCATTGGCGCTGAACAGCATCTGACACAAGTCGGCGAGCGCCCGGCGGCGCGATTCTTCAGGCTTTTCGGGCTGTGCAACCCCGTATCGTTGTGATTGCTCCTCGACGAACGCCTGTAGCTGCCCGCGCTCTTCGGCCGTCGGCTGCCTAGCGAACGCCGACTGCACCGCCAAGGTGATCACGTCGTTCGGCCTTTCCTTCAGCAATCGATCGGCAAAAGCCGCAGACAGCGTGCCGAGCGCATCGCTGTTTAGGAGCGTCAACGCTTGCAACGATACGGTCGATTGTCCGCGACAGGCGCAGTTGGTTTCCATGACCGGTTGATCGAACAACTGCAACAACGTCAACGGTTGCGAGCGGCGAACTTGTAGGTAGATGGAGCGACGATTGCCGGTCGGACCGGCCGGAGTCGTCACTTCGCCGTCCGCTTGACGCTGCATCGGTACGGGCGGCCCGAACATCTGCACGTTGATAGTCCCAGCAACGCTCAGAATCGCATCACGCAACGACTCGGCCTCGAGTCGCCGCAAGCGTTGACGCCAGAGCAGGCGATTGTCCGGATCGTTTTGCGATGCGGCGGCATGGCGGTTCGGATCAACCATTGACTGCTGGCGATAGACGCTCGACGTCATCATCAGCCGATGCATTTGTTTAATGCTCCAGCCGCGATCGACGAACTCGCGGGCCAGCCAATCGAGAAGTTCCGGGTGGCTCGGTGCCGAACCGGCATGACCGAAATCATCGGGAGTCGCGACGATTCCTTCGCCGAAATGATGTAACCAAATTCGATTGACCATGACCCGCGCGGTGAGCGGATGTTCGGGCTGCGTCAGCCAGCGTGCGAGGGCCGTTCGCCGCCCGCTCGTCTTGGCGTCTTTTGCCGGCAGCGTCCATCGAAACGGCTCTGCCGTGGGCAGGGCCGCAAGCGTGCCGGGCTGAACCTCGGGGCCGGGCGTGCGATAGTCGCCCCGTCGCAAGAGCGGCGTCTTCACATCGCCGACGAGATCGTACAACGCACGAATCTCGGGCAACACGATCCGTTTAGCTTCGACTGTCGCAATCGCCGCCGCGTGCGGCTTGACGGCCGCCGCATACTCGGCGAACGTTTCCGCCAAGATTTTCGGCAGGTTCTTGGCGTCGGGTCGTAGTTCCTTCTGGAACTTCTCCGCTAGATATTTTTGTACTTCCGTACGCTTAGCAGGCACGGCAGCTAAGGCAGAACGAACGTCCTCGCGAATCGCCAGCGGCAGCATCGTCAAGCGCTCGTCGAACAACCGCTCGCCATATTGCTTGTTGATTGCATCGATCTGCTTCCGATAGCCGGCGATCTCGCCATCGAGGTTGTCGTTATGAATTTTGGCTGCTTGCTCCTCGGCTTGAGTCGCTGCCAAGAGCCGTCGCTGCACCTGGGGAACCCATTGGCCGGGTCGATAGGCACCCATGAACACCGCCTGCAGGCGGTAGTAGTCGGTCTGCGGAATCGGGTCGTACTTGTGGCTGTGACATTTCGCGCATTGCAGCGTTAGCCCTAGCGTTGACGAGGCGACGATCTTCAGCGTGTCGTCGATGGTTTGGTAGTAGTAGCCGGCCGCGTTCTTGATATTGGCAAAGTCAGGACGACTCGTATCCGAAGCGCACCGCAGATAGCCGGTCGCTACCAACGCATCGATCTGCTCGGGCCGAAATTTTTTCTGCGAGGCGTATGCCGCCCAGTAATCGATTAGCTCGTCTCCCGCGATCTGCTCTTGTAGAAAACGATCGTACGGCTTGTCGTTGTTGAAGGCCTGAATCACATAATCGCGATAACGCCAAGCGGCCGCGCGAACATAGTCGGCGGAGAGAATGCCCTCGGAGTCGGCATATCCGGCGACATCCAACCAATGCCTGCCCCAACGTTCGCCGTAATGCGGGCTTGCCAACAAACGATCGATCAGCCGTTCATAAGCATCGTCGGCCGTATCGGCCAGAAACTCGGCGACTTGCGCCGGCGTGGGAGGCAAGCCGAGCAGATCGTAATGGGCACGGCGAAGCAGAACGATTCGATCGGCCTCCGGCGAGAGCGAGAGCCCCCGGGCCTCGAGCGCAGCCAGAATGAAGGCGTCGATGGGCGTCCGCACACGATTTTGAGCTTGCACCTTCGGCACCGGCGTGCGCACCGGTTTGCGAAACGACCACAGTTCCGGCGTGACGTCGGTGGACATCGACTCGTCGTCGGCCTTCGTCGGCAATTCGTCCTCACCCTTGGCACCGGCGTTGATCCAAGTGCGAAGCACGGCCCGTTCGGTCGCGGTGAGTTTCTCGCCCTCGGCCGGCATCTTGCCGGTCACGATCATCTGCCACAGCAGACTGCTTTCCGCTGCACCCTGCGTAAGTGCCGGGCCTGAGTCGCCGCCGCGAAGGAGCGAGTCTTTACGGCGGAGATCTAAACCGCCCTTGGGTGCCGGACCCGAGTGACACTTGACGCACTTAGCTTCGAGAATCGGCTGCACATCCTTGGCGAACGCCAATTCGTCCGACGGTGCGTCGGCTGCCATGGAGGAAGCGCTCGAAAACCAGAAAACCAGAAGCGCAAAACAAATCCGGATCGACGGCTCCGCCCATTCCCGATCACGGTAATGGGTAGCGACCAAGAACCCCTCGCGCACCTCCGCCGGTTCTCGCAGCAACCCACCGACGATTCGCAACGACGATTGCATCGCGAGGGGCTCCAAGCAAATCGGACGTGTGGGGAAACGAGGCGGGATGGCATCAATGAGAATTGATGCATGCATTCTTCTAACGCGCTGCACTCCATGGAACAAGATAAACAGTCATTGGACGAATACCCCCTCCGCGGTGTGAAACGGCTTGCCGCATACGTCCGTTCGAGAGCAAACGTCTCCAAAACATTCACAGTAGTAAGGCCAAACGGCTATACTCACATCCATCGACGTTTGCTGATGGACAATCGCTGGGTCCAAGGACACGGCGAGCCTACCGACGTTTTCCCGCCTCGTCAGTATCGTTCCCCACGCGTCGTCGTGTGTGCAATCGCGGCAAGGTGAGCGAGCGTCCAGTCTCGCCGCTCACGAACCGCTATAACGCCGTCACCAAGCTGAATGCTCTGGCATGAAAACTTGCGCTCTATTGAAAGTTCGAGGCTCCCGATGAATTTGCCGAGCATGAAGAACGTCGTTCGAACAAGTCGACGAGCGGCCCTCCAGATCGGCACCGGTTTGTTCGGACTCAATCTTCCCGCATTGCTGCAAGCAACGCCGACTTCCGAACGCAAGAAGTCGGATATTTCCTGCATCTTTCTCTTCTTAGCCGGCGGTCCGAGCCATTACGAAACGTTCGATCCGAAGCCGGATGCTCCAGTCGAGATTCGCGGCTTGTGGAAGCCGACGCAGACGAACGTGCCCGGCACTTTGATTTGCGAGAAGATGCCGTTGATGGCTCGGCGCATGGACAAAGTCGCCGTCATTCGCTCCTGGCAAGGCAAAACCGGCGGACACGATATCGGCTCGCAACACGTGGCGTCAGGATTCCTGCCGGCGCGCGGAGAACAATTCTTTCCCAACTTCGGCTGCCTCGTTTCTGCGCTTCGTGGAAACAAAGTGAAAGGGATGCCGGCGCATTTCGGTCTACCGGTAGCGGCGCGATACACCGACCCGCCAGGCTACCTCGGTGCGGGTTACGACGCGTTCAACATCAAGGGAGACCCCTGCTCGCCCGAGTTACAGTTCAACAAGTTGAGCGTGGAATCGTCACGGTTTGAAGATCGCCGCTCGCTGCTCGCACAAATGGACAATCTCGCGCAGATCTCCGCTTCCGTTGACGACCCATTAGAAGCTCATGACAAGTTCGGCGAAGAAGCGATCTCGTTGCTCACCAGCGGCGCCATGGCCCGGGCTATGAATCTGGACGAAGAGCGTCCCGAGTTGCGCGAACGTTACGGCATGAACATTTACGGTCAACGCGTGTTAATGGCCCGTCGCTTGATCGAAGCCGGGGCTCGGTTCGTGACCGTCAATCATGCCGTGCAAGGTGGCTTGTTCGGCGAAGGAACTACGAACGGTACCTGGGACAACCATCATCTGTTGTTCGAATCGATGATGTCGGTCGCAGCACCTCCGACAAACGCTCCGAGCGGCTACAAATGGCATTCGTATCGCGGACCGGGCAACCTGCCGCAATTAGATATGTCTCTGTCGACACTGCTCGACGACCTCGACGAGCGCGGCTTGCTAGACACGACGCTCGTCGTCGTCATGGGAGAGTTCGGGCGCACGCCGCGCATCAATAAAGACGGCGGGCGTGATCATTATCCCAACGCCGGCAATGTGCTCTTGGCGGGAGCGGGGGTCCGGCGCGGGGCGGTGATCGGCGCAACCGATCGTACCGGTGCCTTTCCGTCCACACGTCCGTGGACGCCGGAAGACGTTGCGGCATCGATCTATCACGGACTCGGCATCGATCACCATCAAACCTATTTCCCGCGACTGCCGCGACCGACGCCGATCGCCGACGGCCAAGTCATCGACGGCCTATTCGCGTAGATTTTTCTTCGCAGACGCACTAACGCAGCCGAGACGAAGCGGACGTGCTACCGTAGGTGATCGGCATCAGTCGCTTACGCGGAACTCGCGGATGATGGCTTCGTCGAGTTCGATGCCGAGACCCGGACCGCTTGGAACCGAGACGTAGCCGTCGACCAGCGGCGGCAGATTCTTCACCAGCTTTCGCATTAACGGCGAGGGTCGCAGGCAATACTCAACCAAATCACCCGTCGGAATCGATGCCATCCAGTGCAGCGACGCGGTCAGGTTGATGCCGGTGCTGAAGCAATGCGGCACGACGCGGCGCCCTAGGGCTTCGGCCATCTGCGACACTTCGCGACAGACCGTGAGTCCGCCGCAAAAAGCGACGTCGGGCTGAACGACATGCAGGCCGCGATCGAGCAGATCTTCAAAATCCCAAGACGTGACGTCTCCTTCGCCGGCGGCAATGGGTACCGGCGAGCGCGGACAAAGTTCGGCGTAGCCGCGACGGTCGTCTTGCGAGAGCGGCTCCTCCAACCAGCGAATGTTCAACGGCGCGAGCAACTCGGCCCGTTCCAACGCCGTCGGCCATTCCCATGCGTGTCCGGCATCGACCATCAAATCGCGCTCGTCCCCCAGCGCCTGGCGCGCCGCCGTCACTTGCGCTAGATCCAACTCGGGGTCCTTGCCGAACGGTCCCCAACCGAACTTCGCAGCCGTGAGTCCAAGTTTCACGAAGTCGCGGGCCAGCTTGGCCGTATCTTCCGGCGTGTCGCCGAACAAGACGCTCGCATAAGCGCGAACTTTGTTGCGGTGCGCGCCCCCGAGCAATTCGTAGACGGGTTTTCCCTCGGCCTTCCCTTTCAAGTCCCACAGGGCAATGTCGGCGCCGCTGATCGCGTGAATCGCCGCGCCGCGTCGGCCGTAGCGATTCGTCTGGTAGTACATTTCCTGCCAGAGCCGCCGGATATCGCTCGGGTCCTGGCCGAGCAAGATCGAAGTCAGGCCGTGACGTCGCGCCGCGGATCGCGGGGCCTCGAAACATGCCTTGCACACGTACGATTGACTCGTGACCTCGCCGATGCCGGTCAGTCCTACATCGGTATGAATGCGAATCACCAGCACGTCGAGCGTGCCGTCGGGAATCTCCTCGACCACCGGCACTCGTAAATGAATCGGTTCGACGGCCGTGATTTTCATACGGGCTCCTCAAGCGAGAACGACGGTCTTACTATTTCGTCCAAAGGGAAAATAGGCCGCACACATCGGCGGTAAGGCAGCGAGCGCAGGTTCGCGCTGGTTGATCCGGGAACGTCGACGGGAATCATCTTGGCGGCGATTGATTCGTACCACGTTCGGTATCCGTTCGGCGACTTGACGACGACCAGATCGAATGCCTGCGGCTCCAGCCCGTGAGCTTGGAAGACGCGGCGACCGACGACGTACACGGGCCGTTCGGTGGCGAAGATCGTGATCGACCCGACGGCGAGGACCGCGGCTCGCCCGCCGTTGCTCTCGGTCCCGTCTTCGTAACAAAACGGTTTGTCGTGCAAGCTGACGACGCGACCCATGACGACCAGCGGTATGAACCGGCCCGGGTCGAGCGTTCCGCCGAGCGGCACGGCGCATTCCGCACCGACGCCTGCGGCATGCATCGCGGCGACGGCGGGGGCGTCGACGATTGGTACGAGCGCCCGTTTGGAGAATCGATGTTCTCTGAGACCGCGGAGGATCGCGTTGCTATCGCCCGAGGCGCCGCTGGCCGTCGCGTCGGCTCCATCGGAGAATATCGCCAGGCCCGCGGTCTGCTCGGCAAGACGGATTGCCTCATCGAGCGACGTGAGTTGTGCCTGAAACCGCTCACGGTTCCGCCACATGAAGCGAGCGATTCGCAGGGCTTCGCGTTCGGCGCGTGGCCGATCGCCGCTGGTGGTCACGATGACGTTCGACTGCAAGGCCGGAACGTCGGTGAAGGCGTTGCCGATGATCACCCCCGCGGCGAGCCCGCCGGGCGAACTTTCGACGGCTTGGCACATCCTGATCGCTTCGCCGAAGCGTCCGGTCGCCGTGATTAACTCATCGCCGCGAACGAGCATCGGCAACGGCACGCGGGCGGTCGTCGGCCGGATTTCGCCGGCGAGTAATCGCAACAGGTTACGGGCCGCCCGCGCGCCGGTCTCGTAGTGATCGACGTGCGGGTACGTGTGATACGGCACGAGGATGTCGGCCGCGGTGAGCATTTGATCCGTCAAAACCGCATGCAAATCGAGTGACGCCACGAGCGGCTTCGAACCAAGCAGATCTCGCATCGCCGTAAGGAGCCGTCCCTCGGGATCGTCTTCAGCCTCGCCTGCCATCGCACCGTGCAGGCAGACATAGGCGGCATCGACGTCGCGGTGGGCTTGCACACGTTCGAGCAATTCACGAAGCAACCGATCGAGATCGTCACAAGCAACCGGCCCGCCCGAAACGGCCGCGGCGGCTAACGTCGGAACTATTTCAATCCCTTCGGCGGCGCGAAAGACGTCAATCGCACCGGCGAGTTCGGTCTTCGTCCCGGCGTAAGTAGAAAGAATCACATCGCCGACGGTGATCTGGAAATCGCCGTACCGCGTTGGCGCCGGATTGAACGTCGCGGTCTCCTGCTTCAATTCAGCGATGAGAATTCGCGACATATCAATCCGCCAAATGCCTTGCGCGGAGTCCGCTGCCGCCGGGGACGACTTCGCCGCGACGGACCGTCACGGCGGCCGAGAGGAGTTCTCGACCGATACGATGTCCGCCGTAACTGTCGGTGAACTTGAATCGCCCTTCACGACGTTCCAACACGGCAATGTCGGCCCGCGTTCCGACTCGCAGGGTTCCTAACTCGTTGTCACGTTTCAGAATCGCCGCGGGCCGCGTCGTCGACATTTCGATTACGCGGTCGAGCGGCAGGCCGAGCATCAAATACTTGCTCATGGTCGTCGGCATATCGAACACCGGTCCGCCGATGCAAGCGGTGTGCAGATCGGTGCTAATCGTCGTCGGCCAGAAGTCCTGTGCGGCCGCCGCCTCGACGACTTCCCAGTGAAAGCTGCCCGAGCCGTGGCCGACGTCGAAGACGACGCCGCGTTGGGCCGCGGCACGAACTTCGTCGAACACACGCCCGGTATCGTCGGTAATTCGTGTGCTGCCGCCCTTGAAGCAGTGTGTGATGCAGTCGCCCGGCGCCAAGTGTTCGAGCATCTCGGGAATCGTCATCGGGCTTTCGCCGATGTGAACCATCAGCCAGGTACCGCTCTCGCGGGCGGCCCGAACAGCGTCGCGAAAGTTGGCCCAGCCATCAGCCCCTTCGCCGATGATATGCGTGCCCGCACGAATCTTTACCCCGACGGCAACGTCCGGGTGTTCGCGGATCATCCGCACGGTCCCCTTAACGTCGGCATAACGGCGATCGAGCAACTCGCCGAGGTTCGCCGCAATCAGCCCGATGCACGACAAGTTCACCAGGGCCAACACCTCGGTGCGGGCCCGGTCGATCGTCTCGCGGCGAAAGGGGGCGAAGTTGTACGAACCGGCAGTCCCAGCGTCGAGCATCGTCGTCACTCCGCCGGCCGCACAAAGTGGATCGGGCTCCAGGCCGTACGGCGAGTGCGGATAAACGTGTACGTGCAGATCGATCAGCCCCGGTACGACGAATAGGCCGCGAGCATCGATCGTTCGTTTCGCCTCGACCTCGTCCAACCGTTCGCCGACCGCGGCAATCCGGTCGCCGCTCACGGCAACGTCGCGGACTCCGCGCAATCGCTGCGAGGGATCGATCACCTCGCCGCCACGAAGGAGCAGATCACATTTCATTGGAAAGATTCCCGGCACGGCGCGTCGACCCGCGTGTTGTGCGCCATTATGATGCATCAGACGCATCGGCATTATTGGATGCGATTTTTCGGCGTCCTGCAACCTGAGGAAAATACTTGCCATGCGCGTGACCGGCGTGAGCGTCGTCGTCGTCGAGGTGCCGCAGATCGCGCCGATCGCGCCGTATCGCTCGCATGTGCGAAGCAGTTCGACGACGCAAAGCGGCATCGTGCGTGTCGACACCGATGAGGGTCTCATCGGTTGGGGCGAGTTCAACGTCAACTTCTTGCCGAACCTCAGCGGCCGGCGAATGAAGGCGGAGGCCCAATGGCTCGTCGGCCGCGATCCGCAGAACCTCGCGGCGTTCCATCGCGACTGTCGGCTGGAAACGCGACTCAAGTCGGGCCTTGAACTTGCGCTGTGGGACGTCGCGGGTAAGGCCGTCGGATTGCCGGTTGCTGCATTATTGGGTGGAGTGATTCGCCCGCGGATTGCGCTGGCGGCGTGCATGGGAATTCAAACGTACGAACGAGCCGGCGAGATCGCGGCCTATTACGTCGAACAAGGATTCGGCACGCTGAAGACCAAGGCCGGTGCCGACATGACCGAAGACCTGCAGATGGTCCGCGGCATTCGCGATGCCGTCGGCGATCGACTGAAGCTGCGAATCGATCCGAACCGGGCCTATACGCCTGCGCAAGCGGCCGAGTTGGCGAAGCGTTTAGAGCCCTACGACTTGGAATACTTCGAACAGCCGATTCCCGCCGAACCGCTGAGCGATGCGGCCTGGCTACGGAAGCAGAGTCGGACGCCGATCGCGTTGAACGAAAGCGTCGTCGGTCCGGTGAGCGTGATCGACATTCTTCGCGCCGACGCTGCAGCGTTCATCCTGCCCGACACGCACATCGCCGGTGGAATTCTGCCGTGCGTTTCGATCGGTCGCATCTGCGAGGCTGCCGGGTTGCCCTGCATCATGCACTGCGGACACGACCTGGGCCCGAAGACCGCGGCGATGCTGCATGTGGCGGCGGCCTGCCCGGCGTACACGTTGGCGAACGATTCGACCTACTACGGTTTGGAAGACGACGTGATTACCGAACGCCTGCAGATCGAGCGCGGCACGATCGCCGTGCCGACCAAGCCGGGCCTGGGCGTAGAAGGCGACCCGGAGCGGATTGCGCGCTACACCGTCGATTGTTAAGGAACCCGATGCATGGACTTGTTCGAACGCTACGAACTGCGACGAGTCATTAACGCTTGTGGGAAGATGACCCACTTGGCCGGTGCAATCGTTTTGCCCGAGATCGCGGCTGTGGCGGCCGAGTCATTGAAACACTTCTTCGTGCTCGACGAGCTGCAGGCCGCGGCGGGGCGCGTGATTACAGCGGCGACCGGTGCCGAAAGCGGCTGCGTCACCGCCTGCACGGCGGCGGGGATCACGCTCGGCGTCGCCGCCTGCATGACCGGCAACGACATCGCCAAGGTCCATCAACTGCCCGACGACGCGGGAATGCCGTCGCGCGTGCTGATTCAAAAGGGACATTGCATCGACTACGGCAATCCGATCACGCAGTCGATTCGTTTGGCGGGGGCGACGGCCGTCGAGGCCGGCGTCATCAACCGTTGCACGTCCGCCGACCTGCGGCACGAGTTGAACAAAGGAGGCGTCGCCGCGATCGTCCACGTCGAATCGCATCACACAGTGCGTTACGGCTGGGTCGTGCTGCCCGAGCTGGTGAAGCTGGCGCATGAATACAAGGTGCCGGTGATCGTCGACGGCGCAGCCCAAGACCTGCGGTTGAAGGAGTTGGTTGCCACGGGGGCTGACCTCGTTGTGGCCAGCGCGCATAAGTACCTCTGTTCGACGACCGGCGGTATCGTCGCCGGTCGTCGGGCGTTGGTCGAGGCCGTTTATCTGCAGAATCGAGGCATCGGCCGAACGATGAAGGCCGGCAAAGAGGCGATCCTCGGCGCGATGGCGGCACTCGACCTTCGAAGCCGTCAGGACGTTGCGGCCTGGACGGCCGAGCAGGACCGCAAGGTTGCCAAAATTCTAAAGCTGCTGGCCGACCTGCCGGGTCTGACCTTGCAGGTCGACGCCGATCCGAACGGCAATCCGTTCTCACGCGCCCGACTGACGCCCGACCCGAATACGACCGGTCACACGGCCGCATCACTTACGGTCGCCTTAGCCGCCGGCAACCCGACGATCGTCGCTCGCTCGCATCATACCGACGAAGGCT
>CAMCTH010000073.1 GCA_945877965.1 Planctomicrobium piriforme
TAAGACTATAATCCTGGCCGACCGTAACGTCTCGCCCTTGAGTGAAGATTCGCGCCATGAACAAGTTGCTGTTTCGCGGGACCGTCGTGCTGCCCGACCATTTGCTCACCGGCGGCGGCGTGCTCGCGCGCGACGGCAAGATCATCGCCGTCGATCGGGCGGCGGCGTTCGCCGGGGCGATCGATGCCAAGACGAAGGTCATCGACGCCGGCGACGGCTACATCTCGCCCGGCTTCGTCGATCTGCACGTCCACGGCGGGCTCGGGGCCGACTTCATGGACGGCACGGCCGAGGCGTATCGGACGGCGCTCATCGCCCACGCTCGCCACGGCACGACGAGCCTGACGCCGACGACGACCGTCGCGCGGCACGATCAGATTCTGCGCGTGTTGGAGCTGACGCGCGAGTTTATGCGACCGCAGCTTATGTGGCCGCAGCATCGTTCGTCGGATTCCCCCTCACCCCCTGCCCCTCTCCCGCAAGGGGAGAGGGGAGCCAAACCAGAAGTCGCGAGGGAGGCCGTGTTGCCGCGAGTGCTGGGCGCGCACTTCTACGGGCCCTACTTTCGCTACGAAGCCCGTGGGGCGCATCCCGGCGCCGCCATTCGGCCGCCGGTCGAGCATGAGTTTCGCGCCTACTTGGAATATGCCGATGCGATGGCGACGGCAACCGTTGCGCCGGAACTGCCGGGGGCCGAAGAGTTCTCGCGGGCTTGCGTCGACCGAGGCGTGCGAATGAACGCCGGTCACAGTTGGGCGACGTTCGAGCAGATGCGGGCCGCCGTCGGTTGGGGCGTACGGCACATCGATCACCTCTATTGCGCGATGAGCGACAAGACCCGGCTGCGGCAGTTTCAAACCTATCCGATGCAAGGAGGCGTGCTCGAAGCGACGCTCTTCTTCGATGAGTTGACGACCGAAGTGATCGCCGACGGAAAACATTTGTCGCCCGACCTGCTGCACTTGGCGCTGAAATGCAAAGGCCCCGACCGGCTGGCGTTGGTGACCGACTGCAATCGGGCGCTCGACATGCCGGAAGGTCCGTATCTGATCGGCCCGACCGACGGCGGCGAGCCGCTGATTCACCGCGACGGCGTCGGCCTGATGCCCGACGGCAAGGGACTGGCCAGCAGTGTGCGCGGCATGGACCACATGCTCCGCGTCTTCTGGGAACAGACCGGCCGGCCGCTGTGGGAAGTGATTCGCATGGCCAGCCTCACGCCGGCCCGCATCGTCGGCCGCGACCGCGAGATCGGCAGCCTCGAAGTCGGCAAACGAGCCGACGTCGTCGTGCTTAATGAGACGCTCGATGTGAAACACGTCTACTGCGACGGCCGGGAGTTTACGTCATGAAACGCATCGTCGGCGATACTTGCCGCGGCCTGGCGACGGCGTTCGCGTTCGCCATGCTCGCATACAGCCCGACGATTCGCGCCGCCGAAGTGGTGGTCGTCAAGAACGTCGCCGAGTTCACGGCGGCCGTGAAGACCGTCGAGCCCGGCGACTATGTGACGTTGGCGAACGGCGAATGGCGCGATGCCGAGCTCGTCGTCTCCCGGAGCGGCACGGTGAAGCAGCCGCTCAACATTCGGGCCGAAACCTGGGGTAAAGTCGTGCTCACCGGGAAGTCGCGACTGCGGATCGGCGGCGATTTCGTGGACGTCGCCGGGCTGCTGTGGAAAGATTCGGCCGCCGACGACAACGTGATCTCGTTTCGTATCGACTCCAAAACGGTCGCGCATTTCAGCACGGTCCGTGACTGCGCGATTCTCGGCGACCTGCCGGAAGCGGAACGGAAATGGGTGTCGCTTTACGGCACCTGTAACGCGATTAGGAACTGTCGATTTGAAGGAAAGCAAAGTCCCGGCACGTTGGCAGTCGTGTGGCTCGACGACGAACCAAACCGCCACAGCATCTGCAACAATTTTTTTGGGTCGCGATCCCGCCTCGGCAAGAACGGCGGCGAAATCCTTCGCATCGGCGACAGCAAGACGTCGTTGCAGAAGTCGCAGACCTCGGTTCACAAAAACTATTTTTATCGTTGCGACGGCGAGGCCGAGATCATCTCGAACAAGTCGTGCGGCAATTTCTATGTCAAGAACGTCTTCGTCGGCTGTAGCGGCGCACTGACGTTGCGCCACGGCAACGATTGCGAGGTACGGGAAAACGACTTCTTCGGCGATGACCGCAAGGGAACGGGCGGCGTTCGCATCATCGGCGAAGGACATCGCATCTCGCGGAATTTGTTCTATGAACTGACCGGCGATGACGTGCGCGCCGCCGTCTCTCTGATGAACGGCGTCGTCGACTCGCCGCTCAACGGTTACTTGCAGGTGCAGAAAACCTCCGTATATCGGAATACGTTCTTCCGCTGCCGGGAAACGATCGTCGTCGGGCTGCGCGACGACGATCAGCAGCGACAGACGCTGCCGCCGACGGATTGCTCGTTCTCCGAGAACGCCGTCGTCGCAGGGAAGAGCCCAGTGTTTGTCGTTCGGACCGTGCCGCAATCGCTTCGACACGAAGACAATACGTACGTCGGCGAAAAGCTTGGTATCGACGTCGAGACCGGTTGGCGGCAGGTTGCCGTTTTGCCGAAGCCCGAAAAGTCGCCGTTTGAAACGCTGCGGATGAGCGAAGTCGGCCGCGAATTGACAGAGTTTGTATTGTCGACCAGGCCGACGGACGTGGGGCCCGAATGGTTCCGCCCCGGCGATGAGTTCTTGCCGGAAGTGCTGAAGCCCAAGTGGCCGTGATCTCACGCGAGGCTTAGCCCGGTCGTCTTCGATCGGGGATTGATGCGAAGCCGTTATAGGCGCGGCCGTTCACAGATCGCCGCGCGCACGCGGCGGCTAATCGGCGTGATGGAAACGCATCAGCGTGAGTTACGCGTGAAACCGGGCGTCGCCGCTGTCAACGGCTTTGATGCGGATCGGTTCCGGCACTCCCTGTGGGCGGATCGAACCGACGGCGGCGAATTGTTCTTGGCTCGGATCGTAGGCGTGGACTTCGCCCGACGCGATGTCGTACACCCACGCGTGCAGTTTGAGCTTGTCGTTCGCCAAAGCGACGGCGACGGCCGGATGCGTTTGCAGGTTCTCGATCTGGGCCAGCACGTTCTCTTCGATCGCCGCTTGCAGCAGTGCCTCTTTGTCCAAGTTCGCGTACTTCGATTTGACGATCCGTCGCGTCGTCTCGGCATGCTTCAACCACGCGGCGACGGCGGGCATCTCCGTGACGAGTTCCGGATTGAGCAGCCCTTTGATCGCTCCGCAATGTGAGTGCCCGCAGACGACGATGTCGGTCACCTTCACGCCGTCGATGGCGAACTCGATCGTCGCAGTCTCGCCGCCGTTCGAGGCGCCGTAGGCCGGCACGATGTTGCCCGCGTTGCGGAGCACGAACAGATCGCCCGGGTCGGTGTGCGTCACGAGGTTGGGATCGATCCGCGAGTCGGAGCAGGTGATGAACAGGACCTCGGGGTTCTGTCCGCCCGCCAAACGCTCGAAGAGTTCGCGCTGGGAGCGAAAAACTTCCGATTGAAAGTGGTGAACCCCGGCGACGAGTTGCTGCAGCGGCACGGCGTAATCCTCTGGGTTGACGTCGGGGCAATCTTAGCAGAAAGACGGGAGACGAGAGACCGGAGACTTGAGACATTGCGAGAGCCCCGAGCCTGTTGGATGTATGTTAGGCTTTTTCCACGGCTCCCGTGTCTGGTCTCCCGTCTCTAGTCTCCGGACTCTCTCCCAGGTACGATCGGGAACGAAATCACCCTGGATGCTCGGCAAAATCATGCTTCCCGATTGGATGAATCTCGTCGGTCTCTGGCGCAGCGGCGACAATATGCGCCGGATTCTGCTGTGGGTGATTTGGCTGACGATCTATTCCGCCGCTGTGGCGGGGCTCGATGCGTTGGGAGGCGGCGACCTGGTTCGCGTCAACGCCGGCTTTCACTCGCTGCTCGGCCTCGTGCTCGGTCTGCTGCTCGTCTTTCGCACAAACACGGCCAACGATCGCTGGTGGGAAGGACGCAAGCTGTGGGGCCAGTTGGTCAACGACAGCCGCAACCTGGCGATCAAAATTCAAACGTGCGTCCAGGCCGAAGCGCAAGACAAGCGCGAGTTGGCGGCGCATCTGGCGGACTTCGCCGTCGCCTTGAAAGAGCATTTGCGCCGCGGCGTTCGTCTGCAATCGCTGCCGTCGTTCGCGAGCGATCCGGCCGACCCGGAACACGTGCCGGCCTACATCGCGCAGACGATTTACGATCGGATCGAACGCTGGCGAAAGTCGGAGCAACTAGGCGGCTTCGAACTGCTGTTTCTCGACCAGCATGCTTCGGCGCTGATGAACATCTGCGGCGGCTGCGAGCGGATCCGTAAGACGCCGATCCCGGCGTCGTATCGGACGTTTATCCGCCAGTCGATCGCCATCTATTTGGCGACGTTGCCTTGGGGTATCGTCGACCTGTTGCACTGGTGGACGATCCCGGTCGCGCTCTGCGTCGGCTACTTCATGATCGGCATCGAGGTGATCGCCGAAGACGTGGAAGAGCCGTTCGGCTACGGCGACGACGACTTGCGGCTCGACGAGATTTGCGCCGCCATCGACCGCTCCGTGCAGCAGATCGTCACCGGATAGCGATCGCTACTTAATCAAAGTATCGCCGATCGCCGTGCGGCGGAGGCGTTCTTTCAGCTCCGCTTGTTTCTCGGGCGAGAGCGAGGCTCGCGGCGGGGCGCACGTCGGCGAGGCGATGTGTCCTTGCCAGACGAGAATGTGCTTCGTGCCGGCGAGGCCGTGATAACTGAGCAGGATCTCGATGATCTCGTTCACCTTCTTCTGCGTCGCGACGGCCTCAGCGAGGCGGCCTTCGGCGCAGAGTTGCGCGATCTCGAGGATCAGCTTCGGCATGAAGTTGTACGTCGTGCCGATGCCGCCGTGCGCCCCCATCTGCAGACCGAAGCTCAGCAGCTCGTCGGCCCCGTGATAGAGGATGTGGTCCGGACTCAGGCGGGCCAGGAACCGTTGCTCGACGTAAATGTTCGAGTCGGTGCACTTGAAGCCGACGACGTTCGGAATCGCCATCAGCTCCAGCATCTGATCGGCCGAGAACGATTGGCCGGTGAGACTCGGAATGTAATAGCCGACGATCGGGATCGGGCTCGCTTGCGCCAACGTCTGATAGAAGCCCTTCACCTCGGGCCAGGAGTAGCCGCCGACGAACGGCGGAATGCTGCTGACGGCGTCGGCCCCGACTTGTCCGGCATGCTTGGCCAACTCGTAGGCCTGGCTTGCGGCGACCGAACCGACGTGGACGACCGTCTGACCGTGTCCGCGCGAGAGCGCGACGGAGATCTCGACGACCTGCTTGCGAATCGCGGGATCGAGATAGACCCCTTCGCCGGTCGAGCCGGTGATGTACAACCCGCCGACGCCCGACGAGTAGAGATGATCGATCAGATGCTCGAGGCTCGCCGTGTCGAGTTCGCCGGACGGCGTTAGCGGCGTGACCAAGGCGGGCAGAATGCGGTTACGCGGCGCGAGCAGCGGATTGGTCATGTTGGCTTCTTCGTGATGTCGACTTTTTTTGGTGAGATGAGGATCTGCACTAAGTCAGAGGGAGAGAGCGGGAGCAAGGGAGAGGGGGAGTGAAACGTTTTCAACTCCCCCTCTCCCCTGCTCCCAATCTTCCGCTTCAGCGGTCGGCCGAGTAGCGTTCGGCGTATTCCAGGATCCAGAGATCGATGGCGTCGCGGAGCACTTGCGGGTCGGCCTCGGAAAGTTTTTGGAACTGATTCCGATTGAAGACTTCTTTGTTCCGGATCGTTCCCTTGGCGGCGACGTCGATGACGTGCACGGCCGAGTAAGGGCGGACGGTGATCTCCAAGCGGCTGTACAAGCTCCGGCGCGTGCCGACGCTGAGGCCGACGTCGTCGCGACTGGCGGCGGCGCCCCAGCCGCGCTCGCCGGTGACCGACTCGACGCGGAAGCCGGGGAAGTGGTCGGGCAACTTCGCGAGACACTTTTCGATGTGATCGGAGAGTTCAAGCTGATACTGCGCGTGAGCCCGCTTGCACTCTTCTTCCGACATCGCGCGCCCGGCGGCCTCGCGGGCTTTGGCGTCGCGGTTGGCTTCGCCGCGCTGAATAGCGCGTTGCAGACGTTGCTCAAAATCCATGGCTGCCCCGGGCCGAAAGTCGGCGAGTTAGGAGAGTTTCTCGTCGGGCGCGACCGGCTTGTCCGCGGCGTCCTCGACGGACGGCGGTGCTTTCGGAGCGGGCGACGCCGCAGGCGGATCGCCGGGCTTCGGCACGGTGAGGAACTGCGTCAGTTCGCCGAACGATTGCAGGTAGGCGCGGCCTTGCAGTTTGGCCTTGGTCAGTTTCGCCGCCTTCGGCGGATCCTTCGGCTTGACCTCGACGATCTCCGGCGGAGCCTCTTCGTTCGAACGAGGCGGACGACGATCGAAGCGCCGACCGCCGGGACCCCCTTGGCCGCCGCCGCCCTGACCGGGTCGACCGCCGCCTTGCGAGGGTCCACCTGGTCCGCGACCTTGGCCTTGCCCTGCTCCTTGCGGACGACCGCCGCGCGACGGGCCGCCTGGGCCCGGACCGCGACCATCGCCACGACCTGGTCCGCCGGGGCCAGCTTGTCCCTGACCTTGACCACCCTGACCGCCGCGTTGGAAGCCGGGTCGGCCTCCTTCTTGGCGACCTTCGGGCGGACGAGCGTGCGGCGGCTCTTCGCGCTTCGTGCCCGGCGCGATCATCGTCAGCGAGACGCGGCGGCGTTGTTTGTCGACTTCCATGACCCACACCTTCACGATGTCGCCGACCGACACCACTTCGTGCGGATCCTTCACGTACTTAGCCGCCAACTGGCTGATATGGACCAAGCCGCTGTCTTTGAGGCCGATGTCGACGAACGCGCCGAAGTCGACGACGTTCAGCACCGTGCCGCGCAGTTCCATGCCGGCCGCGAGATCGTCGAGCTTCAGAATGCCTTGCTTGAAGATCGGCTGCGGCAGCGCGTCGCGCGGGTCGCGGCCCGGGCGGGTCAGCTGGCTGATGATGTCGTGCAGCGTGAGCGTGCCGACTTTCAATTGCAGCGACGTCCGCATGATGTCGACGCCGCGGGCCCGCTCGGCCAGCTTCGCAATTTTTTCTTTGTCAGCCAGATCGGCCTTCGTCGCGCCGAGTTGTTCGAGCAACTTCTCGGCGGCCGGATAGCTTTCGGGATGGATCCAGGTGGCGTCGAGCGGGTCTTCGCCGTCGGTGAGCTTGAGGAAGCCCGCCGCTTGGACGAAGGTCCCTTCGCCGATGCCGCTCACTTCCTTGAGTTGCGATCGCGACTTGAACGGGCCGTGCTCTTTGCGGTGATCGTAAATCCGCTGGGCCGTCAGTTGGTTGAGGCCCGACACATAGCGGAGCAGCGAGGGGCTGGCCGTGTTCAGATCGACGCCGACGTAGTTCACGCACGACTCGACGACGCCGTCCAACGAATCGCGCAGATGCTTGGCTTTGACGTCGTGTTGATACAGACCGACGCCGAGGCTGGCGGCATCGATCTTCACCAGTTCGCTGAGCGGATCTTGCAGGCGGCGGCCGATCGAAACGGCGCCGCGGACCGTGGCATCGCAATCGGGGAATTCATCGCGACCGACGGGGCTGGCCGAGTAGACGCTCGCGCCGGCCTCGTTAACGATCACATACGACACGCCCGAGCCGGCCAGTTCGGTGCCGAGCATGTCGGCGACGAACTTCTCGGTCTCGCGGCAGGCGGTGCCGTTGCCGACGACGATGACTTTTGATTCGTGCTTCTTGGCGATCTCGACGAGCTTCGCCTTCGACTCGGCCCGGCGCTGCGCGTTGCCGACGACGAACACGACGCCGTGTTCCAGCAAGTTGCCGAACTCGTCGAGGGCGACGAATTTGCAACCGCTCTTGAAGCCGGGGTCGAGCGCCAGCAGACGATGCCCGCGAACGGGCGGTTGTAGCAACAGGTTCCGCAAGTTCTTGGCGAAGACTTCGACGGCGTGCAGTTCGGCGGCGTCGGTCATCTCGCGGCGGAGTTCGCGCTCGAGGCTCGGCAGCACGAACCGTTGCAAGGCATCGCGTCCGCAACCCCGGAGGAAGTCGCCGTGCGGATGTTCGCGCGGCACGAGGACTTCGTCGATGAAGCGTTCCATCGCGGCGATGTCCGACTCGATTTTGACTCGCAGGACGCGAATCTTTTCGCCGCGGTTGATCGCCAGCACCCGATGCGGCGGCACACGGCCGACCGACTCGGAGTATTGGAAGTAATCGCGGAAGGCCCGCTGCAAGTCGGCGGCGCGACGCTCGGCCTTATTGAGCGGCTTCTTGGGCTTCTTCTTTTCTTTGCGCTGCGAAGCGACGGCGGGGACCGGTGCGGCGGGCTTAGCGCCCTCGGCAGCTTCGGTCGTTTCTGCGGCGTGAGCTGCTTCTTGCTCTGCGGCGACGACGGCCTCGGTGGTGACGCCCCCTTCGTTCTCTTCGGCAGACTCCGCTTCCGTAGGCTCAGCTTCGGCCGACGCCGCTTCCGCTTCGGCCTCGGCGGCCGCGGCATCTTCGGCTTCGACTTCGGCGACGGCGGCCGATTCGATCGCGGCGATCTCCGCGGCATCAACGTGTTCGGGCTCGGAATCGTCGAGCCCGGCGAAGAGCGGTTGTTGTTCGGCTTCGGCCGCAGCGGCTTGCGCGGCGGCCTCTTGTTGGGCGTCGGCCTTCTCTTTGACGGCCTTCTCTTTTTCCGCGGCCTTTGCTTCGGCCGGCTTGACCTCGGGCTCGACGGCCGACGAAACGAGCTTGCCGCTCTTTTCGAGGATCACGCGGACGCGGCCTCGGAAGTCGGCCCGCTCGCTGAAGATTTCGGCCAGGATATATCCGGCCCCCAGCAACGCGTCGGCCGGCGTCGGCACCTGCTTGTCGGTGTTGACGAAGTCCTTGAGTCGCAAGTCGAGATCGGCGGCCAGCGGTTCGGCGTTCAGGATCTCGAGCGCCAACGGCTCGAGTCCGCGCGAACGAGCGACGGTCGCCAACGTTTGTTTCTTCGGCTTGTACGGCAGGTACAAGTCTTCGAGCCGACGCGTGGTGTCGGCTCCGGCGATCGCCTTGGCCAACTCGGGCGTCAGTTTGCCCTGCGATTCGATCGAGCGGAGGATCGTTTGTTTCCGCTCGGCCAGCAGTCGCGACTTGGCGACGCGGTCTTGAATCTGGCGGATCTGCTCTTCATCGAGCGCGCCGGTTTGGTCTTTGCGATAGCGCGTGATAAAGGGAACGGTGTTCCCCTCGTCGAGCAAACGCACAACGGCTTCGACGCGCGGTGCCGGCAATCCCAGCGACTTGCCGACGGCGGCCAGATCGATCGAAACGGGCGATTCGGGACTGACCACGGACATGCAAAAAATCGTATCGACCTTTCGCCGAAGCGAGGCCGACGACGCACGACGGGACTGGGATGGAAAACCGGCGACTGAGGAACTTTTTCGCGCGCGAAAAGCGAACTTTTCGACGCAGACGAGCCCCATCGAGACGCATGCAAACGACCTAACGACTTGGCAATCTAGGCGTTGCGAATACGACTGTCAAGCGAAGCCCCGCCCGCCGCGCGGGGAACTTCCGAGCAGCGTTCCCGCACGAATGCAAGTTTCGGCAGCGACGCCGGCAACCCTCGCGGCGGGCATCATATTTTCCAAATAGATTTCTCAAACTTTCGCACCCCGACCGGCCGATAAATGCCTCGCCGACGCTGATCTGCGTTTTGCACTCGAACATGGGATGTTCGCCGGTGCAAAACGGTTGCCCGAACGCACGCCAAGAAGGGATTCACGATCATGGCCCGTTGTCACCTGCGGATTTACCACGGCCCCGAAACGCTCAAAGCTCACACGCACGAAGCGCCGGCGGAGAACGTCGTCCGCGTGCCGTTCGGCGAGATCTATCCGCTGCTGGCCGATGCGGTCAACAGTCGCCGCACCTGGCTGAACGACTTCGAGAACGACGAGATCGCGCTGCCGACCGATCTCTACGAAGTGCTGCTCGCTTATCAATACAATCGTCGCCCGTCGGCCTAGCCGCCGGGACGAGGGCGACCGATTACTAACGAAATCGTAAAAGAGCCCGGCCCCGGTGGTCGGGTTTTTTTACGTTCTTACTGGGCGCGAAGCGCGAATCTGACCGGCTCCTGTAGGGAACGCCCTCTGTGGCGTTCCGTGCATCCCGAAACGCGCTTCCGCGGAACGCCACAGAGGGCGTTCCCTACAAAAACAACCATCCCCGTGCACAACTTCGCCTTCCGGGAGTTCCCAGGCGGCTGACTATAATAAGAGGACAACCGCGGGCCGACGACCGATCGGCACCCGCGCGACCGACCGAGGAGCCATCCGCGTGAGCGACGTAAACCCGAACGATCTGGAACCGACGATCTATCCTGCCCCCGACGTCCCGGCGAAGCCGACGCCGGAAGTCGACGGCGGGCCGGCCCCCAAGAACCGGCTCGAACCGGTCGACGGCCAGGAACGGATCGCCGACCTGATCACGATGCTCAAGGAATCGGTCGACAAGCTCTCGCGCGACAACGCCAGTCGCGGCGACGTCAAACTCATCAGCCGCACGGTCCGCGAACTCCGCTACGCCTTCAAGGTCTTTCAACCTTACCGACTCCGCCGCAAAGTGACCGTGTTCGGCTCCGCCCGAACGAAGCCTGAAGAACCGGCGTACGAGCAGGCGGTTGCGTTCGGTAAGGCGATGGCCGAACGAAGTTGGCTCGTCGTCACCGGCGCGGCGGCCGGCATTATGGAAGCGGGGCACGTCGGCGCGGGACGCGAGAACTCGATGGGGATCAACATCATGTTGCCCTTCGAGCAGTCGTCGAACCCGATCATCGCGGGCGACCACAAGCTCGTCCACATGAAATACTTCTTCACGCGGAAGTTGATGTTCGTCAAAGAGTGCGACGCCGTCTGCTGTTTGCCCGGCGGCTTCGGCACGCTCGACGAAGCGATGGAAGTGATCACGCTGTTGCAGACCGGCAAGCGCGACATGGTGCCGGTCGTGCTGCTCGATGCCCCCGGCGGCAACTATTGGAAACACTTCGTCGATTTCGTCCGCGATCGTCTGCTGAGTGCGCGACTCATCTCGCCCGAAGATTTTTCGCTCTTCAAAGTGACCGACGACGCCGACGAAGCGGTCACCGAGATCCTCCGCTTCTTCCACAATTACCACAGCATGCGGTACGTGCGGAACAAGCTCGTCTTCCGGATGCGACACCTGCCGACGCCGGGGCAACTCGCCGGCATCAACGCCCACTTCGCCGACATCCTGGCCGAAGGGGTGTTCGAATCGCACCAAGGGCCGCTCGAAGAGGAACGCGACGACAAGGAGCTGGCCGACATGGCGCGGCTCGTCTTCCGCTTCAACCGCCGCAGCCTCGGCAAGCTGCGCCTGCTGATCGATCACCTGAACACACTGACGCCGGGCTAACCCGTCGTCGGGCTAGTGCTCAACCATCTCCAGGTGCCTCGCTAGATACTGCAGGATGTCGCGGATCGAAATCACGCCGACGACGCGGCCCGACGCCATGACCGGCAGATGCCGATAGCCGCCGACGTCCATCCGCTGCAGCGCGTACGCAATCTGCGCGTCGACTTCGATCGTCTCAGGCTGCGGCGTCATCAACTCGCCGACCGGCCGATCGCCGAGCGTTTCCATCTGGATGCCGACGCGGGCCACGGCGTCGCGCTCGGTGAAGATGCCGATGAGTCGCCCCTCTTCGACCACCAGCACGCAGCCGATCGACCGTTCGACCAGCAACTGCATCACCTGCCGCACCGAGAGCGTCGGCGGCACGACGATCGGCTTCCGCGGCAACAGCAACACGACCTTGTCTTGCAACAGACAACGTTCAACGTCGGAGTCGGTCCGCGTCAGCACCGGCTCGCCGAGCGGTTCGAGACACTGATCACAACAGTCGGCCCCTTCCAAATTGTTCGCGCCGCAGTAACAGCATTTGGTCATGACCTACTCCTAATTGCTAAGTGTTAATTGATAAATGCTAAATGTCGCAGTGATCTCCATTTATCAATTAGCATTTATCACTTATCGTTTCACACCACGTCCCACGTATCTCCCGACTCGAACAACGCCTGCAAGTCGCCGGGCCCACGCGTGCGGCGGGCTTCTTCGACTTGCGTGTTCAACTGCTCGTCGTACTTTGGTCGATCGACGTTGCGGAAAACGCCGATCGGTTCCGGGAACTCCGGGTGCCGCATTCGCGACAGCAAATAAGCCCACGTCGGCTCGGTCGCCCCTTCGTCGTGGAAGACCAGATCGTCTTCCACGACGCCGTTGCCCAACTCGACGACTTCCGGGCTCAGGCCATGCAAGCGAATGCCGCGGTCGCGATTCTTACCAAAGATGAGCGGCTTGCCATGCTCCAGCTCGATCACATGGTCGGCCTTCACATCGC
>CAMCTH010000074.1 GCA_945877965.1 Planctomicrobium piriforme
CGCTTCCGCATCACGAACGACGGCCTGACGCCGCCGATCGCCGAGGGGACGTTGAATCTCGTCGGCGGTCAGGCCACGGTGTCGTCCAAACTCAACGTCCCGGGGTTCTTGAACTGCGTCATCACCCGCCAGTCGAAATCGAATCGCTACTACTCGCAATCGGCTGCGGTCGCCGTCGACCCGCTCGAAATCAAACCGAGCCTGCCGGTGCCCGACGACTTCGACGCCTTTTGGGACGAGCAGAAGAAACTGCTCGCTGCGATTCCGCTTAACGTTCGACTGACGCCGGTCGAGTCCCCGCTGCCCGAAGTCGAGTGTTTCGATTTGCAAGCCGACGGTTTCAACGGCCCGCTCTCGGCCTACTTAGCACGGCCAAAGGGGGCGAAGCCGGGCTCACTGTCGGCCATCGTCATTCCGCACGGCGCAGGCGTACGCAGTTCGGGACTAAGCTCGGCCGCCAAATGGGCTCAAACCGGATTCCTCGCGCTCGACTTCAACGCCAACGGTCTGCCGAACGGCAAGCCTGACAAGTTCTATGCCGACCTAGGCCAAGGCGAACTGCGGCAGTATTACCTGAAGGGGCGCGAGTCGCGCGAGACCGCTTTCTTTCGCACGCTGTTTCTCCGCGTGGTACGGGCCCTCGATGCGGTCACGTCGCAAGCCGAGTGGAATGGCCGCACTCTCGTCGTTCACGGCGTGAGCCAAGGAGGCGGCCAAGCCATTGCGGCCGCCGGCCTCGATCCGCGCGTCACGTTCTTCTGCGCTTTTGTGCCGGCGATCTGCGATCACACAGGGAGCTCAACGGGCCGCATCAATGGCTGGCCCAAGCTGGTGCCGATCGACCCGAAGACTGGCAAGCCGGATGAGAAAACATTGCAGGCATCCCGCTATTTCGACTGCGTGAATTTAGCCGCCCGCGCGAAGGCGCCGGCCCTGTTCACAGTCGGCTTCGTCGACGCCACCTGCCCGCCGTCGTCGGTCTATGCCGCCTACAATGCCGTCCCCAACGAGAAGCAGATTCTTCATCTGCCTAAGACCGGCCACGCCACGACGCACGAATCGAACCAAGCCGCACTCGAAGCCGTGCTCAAACACGCAGAGTCACAATCCAAGAAGAATTGAATTCTTCGATAAGTCCCTCTTCCGAACTTCGCTCTTCTCATTAGGTATCGCCGTGCTCAACATTCCCGTCTTGCGTTGGGGTCAGCCGTACGAATCGCTTGAGGTCGATGAGATCAAGCACTTTCTCACCGGCGAGACGGTCGCCAAGGTAGGGCAGGCCAACGGCGGCTTGCTGCAACGCGACATGCGTCACGCCCAACGCGCCCGCAACCTGCTGCGTGAGATCCCGACCGCCGAGTTGATGCAACGCGTCAAGAAGGCGGCCGATCTCTACTTGAACGCCACATTGCCGATGGGCGACGGCGTGCAATCGCCCGACGATTTCGCCAAGCAGCAGTCGGCCACCACCGGCCTGCCGATCCACATGGCGAAGTTCAACATGGAGAAGAACCACTTCGTCCTGACGAACATGGACAAGATGATCGACGCACTGACGCGCGGTCTCGACCCGAACATTCTGGCGCGCGGCTACGGCGTCGAAAGCCGCGGCGTCACGGTCAGTTTCCAAGCGCAATCGCCGGTCGTCGGCCTCGTGTTGCCGTCGAACTCGCCGGGCGTGCATACGCTCTGGCTGCCGATGATCCCGTTGCAAATCGGGCTCGTGCTCAAGCCGGGCTCGCAAGAACCGTGGACGCCGTACCGCATCGCCGCCGCCTTCTTCGAGGCCGGCATTCCGCGTGAAGCGATCTCGATCTACCCGGGCGGCCACGACGTCGGCCCCGCCGTGCTTTCGAATTGCGACCGCAGCATGATCTTCGGCGGCACCGCGACCGTCGAAAAATACAAAGGCAATCCGAAGGTCCAGGCTCACGGCCCGGGCTTCAGCAAGATCCTGCTCGGCGACGACGTCGTCGACGATTGGGAAAAGTATCTCGACGTCATGGTGACGAGCGTCTACGCCAACAGCGGCCGCGGCTGCATCAACGCCTCGGGCATTTGGGCGTCGCGTCACACGAAGAAAATCGCCGAAGCCTTGGCCGAGAAGATCGGCCCGACGGAAGTCAAACCGCCGGAAGATCCGACATGCGGCCTCGCGGCCTTCACTGTGCCGGGCGCTCCGCAAGCGATCTGGAAGATGATCGAAGGGAAGCTCAAGGAGTCGGGCGTCACGCACATGACCGAGAAGTACGGCCCGCGTTTGGTCGAAAAAGAGCGCTGCGCCTATCTCCGACCGATCGTCGCGCACTGCACCGACTCGACGAAGCAGATCGCCAAAGACGAGTACATGTTCCCGTTCACGACGGTCGTCGAATGCCCGCAGGACCAGATGCTCGCGCAGATCGGCCCGACGCTGGTCTGCACGGCGATCACGAACGACGAGAAGTGGGCTCAGCAGCTGACCGACGCCGTGCACATCGACCGCCTGAACATCGGACCGATCCCGACGATCCGCCTCGACTGGCTCCAACCACACGAAGGGAACATCGTCGAGTTCCTCTTCCGCAACCGCGCCTACCAAACCCTGCCCGAACGCCTGGCCAAACTGTCGTAATTGACGAATTACGAATGACTAATGTCTAAAGAATGACGAAGCACGAATGACGAATCGACCTTCGAGCTTCGTCATTCGTGCTTCTTTCGTCATTGGGATTTAGACATTCGTCATTGAGCCGGCCTCAGCGTCTCACCACCGCCGCGAATCTTTCCGCATGCAGCCTTTTGAATATCAACTCACGACGCGGCTCGTGTTCGGCCCCAATCGGGTCGAGCAGCTGGGTGAGTTGGCGAAGGAGTTTGGCGCGCAGCGGGTACTGATCGTCAGCGATCCGGGGATCGTCAAGGCGGGGCACACGCAGCGCGGCGTCGCGGCGCTGCAGTCGGCCGGGCTCGAAACACTGGTCGATGCGAACGTCGGCGAGAATCCGACGACGCAGCACGTCGAGGCCGGGACCGCCGTCGCGCGCGAGTTCAAGCCCGACCTGATCGTCGGGCTCGGCGGCGGCAGCAGCATGGACTGTGCGAAGGGAATCAACTTTTTGTATTCGTGCGGCGGGCGGATGCAGGATTATTGGGGCATCGGCAAGGCCACGGGCCCGCTGCTGCCGATGATCGCCGTGCCGACGACCGCCGGCACCGGTAGCGAGGCGCAATCGTTCGCACTGATCAGCGACGCCGACACGCACGTCAAGATGGCCTGCGGCGACAAACGAGCCGCCTGCCGCATCGCCCTGCTCGACCCGACGCTGACCGTCACGCAGCCGCAGCGCGTCACGGCGCTGACCGGCATCGACGCCGTCGCACACGCGCTCGAAACCTATGTGACGACGAAGCGCAACTTTATGTCGATCCTGTACAGTCGCGAAGCGTGGCGGCTGCTCGAAACGAACTTCACCCAGGTGCTCCGCGACCCGAACGATCTCGAAGCCCGCGGGGCGATGCAACTCGGCGCTTTCTTGGCCGGCACGGCGATCGAGAACTCGATGCTCGGCGCGACCCACGCCTTGGCCAACCCGCTGACGGCGCATTACAACGTGCCGCACGGCGAGGCGATCGCGCTGATGCTGCCGCACGTCATTCGATACAACGGCGCGGTCCACAAAGATTGGTACTGCGAGTTGCTGGCCTACGTCTCGGGCCGCAACGGCGCTCCGCCGGTATCGAGCGGAGCCGACGGCTTGGCCGACTTTATTTCCCAAATGTCGGCGACGGCCGGTCTGCCGGCCCAACTGTCGGCCCGGGGCATCGACGAAGCGAAGTTGCCGACATTGGCTGAAGATGCAGCCAAACAATGGACCGGCACGTTTAATCCCCGCAAAGTGGGTGCGGCGGAACTGCTCGAACTCTATCGCGCCGCGTACTAAGATAGAACCGTCGGAGGTTCGTCCGCAGATTTCGCAGATGGCCGCAGATTCAGAACAGAGAGAAAGTAAGAGCTCATGAGATCCCGTTCTTTCTTCCTCCTTAGTCTGCGTCAATCTGCGTTCCTCTGCGGATGCCTCTTCTCTCTCTCCTCGGCATGGGCTGCGGAACCGGTCGGCGACTTCAAGCCGCTGCGGGCCACGGCCGATAGTTGGCCCTCGTTTCGCGGCGATGAGCGGGCCACCGGCGTCGCCGTGTCGACCTTGCCCGACGATCCGCAGGTCGTCTGGCAAAAGCAATTTGGCAAGGATGCGGTCTTCGAATCGACGGCGGCCATCGTCGACGGCGTGATTTACATCGGCAGTCTCGACGGCAACTTCTGGGCCCTCGATTTGGCGACCGGCAACGAGAAGTGGAAGTTCTTCAGCGAACTCGGCTTCAAGGCCCCGGCCGCCGTCCGCGACGGCAAGGTTTACGTCGGCGACGCCGACGGTCGGTTTCATTGCCTCGACGCCGCAACCGGCAAACCGCTCTGGGCCGTCGCGACCGACGCCGAGATCAACGCCTGTGCCAACTTCTACAAAGACAAAGTCCTCGCCGGTTCGCAAGACGGTTCGCTCCATTGTCTGACGGCCGCCGACGGCAAGCCGGTTTGGAAATACCAAATCGAAGACATGGTCCAAAGCAGTCCCGCCGTCGTCGACAACCGGGTCTTTCTCGCCGGTTGCGACTCGCTGCTGCACATCATCGACATCGACACCGGCAAGGCGATCACCAAGCTCGACATCGGCGGACCGACCGGCAACGCAGCGGCCGTCAGCGGCGATCGGGTCTTCTTCGGTTCGCAAAGCAACTTCGTGCTTGGTTGCGATTGGAAGAAGCCTGAGATCGTCTGGGAATTCAAGAGCGAGGCCCGCAAGGCGCCGTATCAATCGTCGGCCGCGCTCGCCGACAATTTGGTGATCCTCGGCGGGCGCGATCGGTTGGTCCACGCGCTCGACATGGCGAGCGGCCAAGAGAAATGGAACTTCCCCACGCGCGGGCAAGTCGACTCTTCGCCGGTCGTCGTCGGTAAGCGAGTTTACGTCGGCAGCGCCGACGGTCGTTTGTACGGACTCGATCTCGCGACGGGCGAGAAGGTGTGGGAATACGACAGCGGCTCGTCGTTCGTCTCGTCGCCGGCCGTCGCGGCAGGCAAGATGGTGATCGGCAACGACGACGGCGTGCTGTACTGCTTCGGAACCAAGTAAAGGACATTTAGCCGCGGGGCTCGTCCCCGCGCGCAACACGCGACGACAAGCGTCGCGGCTAAATCAAAACGCATGACGACCGAACTGAAGAAAACCGAAGTCGGCAGCTACTTCATCGCCAACTACCCGCCGTTCAGCCAATGGACGACCGAGGCGTTGCCGGAGTTGGAAACGGCGCTGCACTCACCGCCGCGCGAAGTGCCGCTCGGGCTGTACCTGCACATTCCGTTCTGCCGCAAACGGTGCAAATTCTGCTACTTCCGCGTCTACACCGACAAGGCCGCCCCGGACGTCGAACGCTACGTCGCCGCCCTCTCGCGCGAGATTGAGCTCGTCAGCAAGTTGCCCGTGATGGGAGGCCGGCCGTTCCGGTTCGTTTACTTCGGCGGCGGCACGCCGTCGTTCCTGTCGGCCAAGCAACTCACGTCGCTCGTCGATCGGCTCCGCGCGAACATCAACTGGGATAAAGCCGAAGAGGTCACGTTCGAGTGCGAGCCCGGCACGATGTCGGAAACGAAAGTTCACACGCTGAAAAGCCTCGGCGTCACGCGGCTGAGTCTGGGCGTGGAAAACTTTTCGGATGCGGTGCTCGAAGAGAACGGCCGAGCGCATCTCTCGGGCGAAGTTTACAAAGCGTGGGACTGGATCCAGGCCGCCTCGTTCGCCAACGTGAACATCGATCTCATCGCGGGCATGGTCGGCGAGACGTGGGACAACTGGCGCGAAAACATTCGCCGCACGATTGAGCTCTCGCCCGACAGCGTGACGATCTACCAAATGGAACTGCCGTTCAACACGGTCTATTCCAAAGACATTCTTGGCAATCAGGTCGAGACGCAGGTCGCCGACTGGCCGACGAAGCGAGCGTGGGTCAACTATGCCTACGACGAAATGCTCGCCGCAGGCTATCACGTCTCCAGCGGCTACACGCTCGTCAAAACGAAGAACAAAGTGAACTTCAGCTACCGCGACAACCTCTGGCACGGCAGCGATCTGCTCGCCACCGGCGTCGCCAGCTTCGGGCACGTCTCGGGCGTGCATTATCAAAACCTGCCTGAGTGGGAGCAGTATCTGACGTCGCTCGAAGCGGGCAAGCTGCCGCTCAGTCGCGCGATGAAGCCCTCGCCGCGGCAACTCTTGATTCGCGAATTGATTTTGCTGCTGAAGAAAGGGACGCTCGACGTCAACTACTTCCGCAACAAGTTCGGCGTCGACGTGCTCGACGAGTATCGCGACGTGTGGAACGAGTACCGCGACGAGAACCTGCTGACCTACGATCACGACACGGTCACGCTCACGCGCAACGGCCTGCTTTGCGTCGACGGCCTGCTGCCGCAGTTCTTCGAGCCGGAGATGCAAGGGGTTCGCTACACATGAGCGACGAACTTGTCTTCATGATGGGACAGTTCGCCGCGAAGTTCCCGACCGATCGGCTCTATGCCAAAAACCACATGTGGGCTCAGCCCCGCACGGTCGACGGCGTTGCGGGCTTCGACTTCGGCTTCTCGGCCTACGCCGTCCGGCTGCTGCAAGACGTCTACTTCCTGGAGTGGTCGGTCGATGCCGGGACTCCGCTCCGCGAGAAGCAGACGCTGGGCAATATCGAAAGCAAGAAGGCCGAAAGTGAACTGTACGCCCCGCTGACCGGTCGGCTAACCGAGTTCAACTCGGTGCTGCTGAAGGACCCGACGCCGATCAACGTCGACGCGTACGGCGAGGGGCGATTGTTCCACATGACCGGCGACGGATCGAACCTGCTGACGCCCGAACAATACCAAGACCACCTGGCCGCCGCCTGGAAAATCGCCGAACGGACGATCAAAGGGCAAATGAATGACTAGGAAAGTCAGAAGTCAGAAGTCAGAATGCAGAGGTAACACCCCGCCGATTCCGCACGCTCGCCTTCCCACTTCTGATTTTTGACTTCTAACTTCTGACTTTCCGCCATGGCCCGTAAGCTCACCGTCGTCGTCTCGCAAGGGCAAAGCGCAAATCCGGCGAAGCGCAAATTGGAAGAAGATATCGTCGCCGGGCTGTTGTTCGAGCGAGGCGTCGAAGTCACCGTCGTGCCGCATCTGTACGACCTCACGCCCGACGGCACCGGCATGCTCTGCCTGCAAAGCATCCCCGGCGACATGGTCGTGCTGAGTTGGCTCTACTCACGCGGCACCTTCTGGACGCTCGATCGCAACGGCATCCGCGGCCGCGAAGGGCGCGTCATGCTGATTAACGAAGCGGAAGAAGAGGACGAAGACGAAGAAGCCGCAGCCGACGAAAAGCAACGGGTCCTGGCGAGTCGCGATCGACCGAACCGCACGATCTGGTGCCTCGATCTGAAAGCCCGGAACGATGCGAAGCCGTTCCTCGACGAAGTCGTACGGATTCGCGACGAGCAGACGGTGCAGACCGTCAGCCTCGGCGGGTTGTTGGGGGGGCTGTCGATCGTGACGCCGCCGACGCCGGCTGCCCCACGCATCGAATCGCAACCGGTCGCCGCGCCAATCGTGCCGTTGCAGCCGACGATCATTGCCGATGACGGCGCTCGTCGTTGGTATCCGGTGATCGATTACTCGCGCTGCACGAATTGCATGGAGTGCATCGATTTCTGTCTGTTCGGCGTCTACGGCGTCGATAAGGTCGACACGATCTTGGTCGAGCAGCCCGACAATTGCCGCAAAGGTTGCCCCGCCTGCAGTCGCGTCTGCCCCGAGAACGCAATCATCTTTCCGCAACACAAAACGCCCGCCATCGCCGGCAGTCCCGACGGCGCGGCCGGCGCGTTCAAGATCGACTTGTCGAAACTATTCGGCGCTCCCGATGCGCTGGAACAAGCAGTCCTCGAGCGTGACGTGGAATTGGTCGCCGTCGGCCGCGACGCGGTCGGCATGGAGATCGGCCTGCCGAAGCGCCAAACCGCCGCCGAAGCCGTCGGCCCGAAAGACGATCTCGACAAGCTGATGGACAGCTTGGACGATCTCGATCTGTAAGCGTTCGGCATCGCAGACCGCGCGGGGACGAGCCCCGCGGCTAAATTAAGACGGAGACGCTCCATGAATCGCGCCGCGTTGACGTTGTTGATCGGGCTGACATGCGGCTTCTCATCGCAGGCCGCCGAGCCGGAACCGGTGGCGCGAGTCGGTCGGGTCTACGTCAAATCGATCTGGTCCGACGGGCGGCACAACGGCTTTCCCGGCATCGCCCTGTTCGGCGACTATTACTATGTGACGTTTCGCAACGCCGACTCGCACAAAGCCGGCGAGAACACCAAGATTCTCGTCGTCCGTAGTCGCATCGACGACCTCAAGCAGTGGGAAAAGGTCGGCGAGTTCCGTAACGACTACGATGCCCGCGACCCGTTGCTGTTCGTCGCCGGCGAGCGACTCCGGATCGTGTGGCATTCGAAAGAAGATTGGACCAGCGAATCGGCCGACGGCGCGACCTGGACGCCGATGCGGGAACTCGACACCGAGTTCGTCGAGCCCTCGAGCGAGAGCCGACTCATCTTCTCGTCGCAGCGACGCTGGTTGTTCCGGATTCGCAAAGGGCCCGACGGCGCGTACTACAGTCTCGGCCGCTGCGGGATCACGTCGGACGAAAGTCGCGGCAGATTCGGCCTTATCCTCTATCGCTCGACGGACGGCTTTACGTTCAAAGGCATGCACACCTACGGCCAGGGACCGACGTTTCCCATGGCGACGGCAGGCGGAATCGGCTGGGGACACGAAGCCGACGTCGGCTGGAAATCGGACGGCACGATGGTATCCGCAATTCGCAACGCCGGATCGGGCGTACTCAGCTATGCTTCGCCTCCGTACGAGGAATGGAAAGCGCTGCCGAACACGAACTGGCCCGACTTCGGCGGCCCCTCGCTGCACACGACGCTCGACGGCCGAGGCGGCATGCTGGTCGCCGCGCGCGAAACGCCGAAGGAACGCCCCTCCGGTACCTATCCGTCGAAGCTGATCGTCCGCAGCGTGACGAACGCCGGGGCGACCAATCCCGTCTATATTCCGAGCAGCGGCGATTGCGGCTACTCGTCGTTCGCGCCGGGGCGTAAGCCGGATGAGGTGCTCCTCTGCTACTACTCGTCGCACGAGTGGCCGCAACCCGCCGGCACCGGCGAGCATCCGGCGAATATCTATCTGGCGTTTCTGACGGTGCGCCACACGAAAGAATAGAAACAATCCGAGCCCCACGTCGCCGACGCGGGGCTCGGAGTTTTCTTTTCTTCACAATCGCTCACTCGACCCGCGCGATTAATACCGTACGCGCTGCAAGTCTTGCGGCGTGTAGCGAGCATCGCCGAAGCCGAGGATGGGATAGAAAATGAACGGTAAAAAGATCAAGCCCAGGGCAAACCCCATCCCCTTGCCGAATCGCTCCGCGATCTTCACCGGCATCATGAAGCCGGGAATAATGTTAACGAGCGGGATCAGCATGACCAGCAACCACCAGAGCGGCATGCCGGCAATCCGCAGCATTACAATGACGTTGTAGATTGGGATGAGCGCAGCCCAACCAGGCTCGCCGGCCTTGGTGAACACACGCCACATCGCTGCAAAGATCACGACGACAAACAGAGCGGTCAGTGCGAGGACGGCAGGATTCATCGGCGCCGCTTCGACGACGACGTCGTCATTCAACTCGAACTCGCGCATTTGGGCAAACAGTGCGAACATAAATGAGTTCATCGCAGCGTTCCTTGCTCGCTAAATAAAGAAATGCGGAACGACGATGGTTGTAAGTCATCGCCCCGCATTAATAAAGCAAGTCTTTACAAATTAAGAGGCCGGACCGCGCACCGCCTCCAGCGGCACAAACCCGGACGGCGGCAAAGGCGACGTCGCACGACGCTTCTGCGCCTCGGCGGGGACGACGTAATTCAGGCCGCCGTCGTAGGCGCCGAAGTCGTTGAAGGCGAACTTTTTCAGCAGGCGATAGGCCCAGCTTCGTTCGGGAATCTCGTGGCCCGGATCGTATTGCGACGGGCGGCATTCCATCGCGTCGAGTTCCGCCAGCGCCGTGCCGCGGACCGTCGTATCCCGGGCTCCATGCTTCACGACGAGTTCTTTCAACAGATCGGGGCGTTCGAGCACGATGCAGCCGCGGGTGCTCGTTGCGGCAAGTTGCCGGAAGTCGCGGAGGAACTCGGAGTTGCCGATCGTTTCACGTAGGGGCCGGGCATCGTGGATCGATTCTTTCGCGAACTGCACGATCGGGCACGGCTCGATATCACCCCACGGACTGACGTGATGCGTGAAGCCGGTCGCGGCAGGGCAGAGCGCCTTGCCGGCCCCGTCGTAATAAGCATCGACGACGCCGATCGGTTTCGTGGCCCGCGTGTCGACGACGAACTGCCGGACGCGACGTTGTTGCTCCGGCGTCAGGCACAACTCCGGATGCGGCTCCGGCCCGACGGCGCGATAGGTGTGGTACCACATGTAGAGCACGCCCATGTCGATCAGCTTGTCGACCCAACGCTCGGTCAGCAGGTCGTCGATGTTCGTCGAACAGAGGCTGGTGCAGACGCCAGTCAGCAGTTTATTCCGCAAACAAGCATTCAGTCCGTCGAGTGTCCGGCTCAGCACTTCGGGCCGACCGCGGCGGACGTCGCTAATGATCTCCGTCCCCTCGATGCTGACAAGCGGCGTCACGTTGCCGGCCTTCCGCATCCGCTGGGCGATCGCGTCGTCGATCAACTGGCCGTTGGTAAAGACCTGGAAGTAGCAGTCGGAGTGCTTCTCGAAGATTTCCAGAATCTCGGGATGCATGAACGGCTCGCCGCCGAGGATGCCGAAGAAGGAGTTGCCCATCTCCTTCGACTCTTGGATCAGGCGGTCGATGGCCGGCAGGTCGATGGTGTGCTGCTTGGCGGCAACGTCGACCCAGCATCCCTGGCAGCGGAGATTGCAGCTGTTGATAATCGAGATATATAAGAACGGGGGAAAAAACTCGCCCCGCTTGAGCCGGCTCTTGTGCTTCCAAATGGCCCGCGCCCCTTTGACCCCCATGTTCCAAACGAGTTTCCAGACGAGCCGCTTGTCGGTTTCGAGAACGGCCCGCTTGGCGAGTTTGAGATACATGGCGATGGCGACCGGCGAGGTGTCGAGGCGGGAAACCAGGAAGATTTTAGCGATGCCGAGCAAATGAGTGCGGGGTTTAGTATAACTCCACGCCGCCCCTGCCGACACCATCCCGCCGCCTTGATCGCCGCCCGATGATTCGCCCTACCCCACCTCCGATGTTGCAACTAGATCGAGTTCGCCGGGCCTACGAGACCGCACGAACCGCTTTACTGGCCGAACGAACTGCCGACGGACACTGGGTCGGCGAACTCTCGTCGTCGGCCCTCAGCACGGCCACGGCCTGCAGTGCCTTGGCGATCGCCGCGAGACATGCCTCCTATGAGGTCCGCGAAAACTATCGCCAGGCGATCCGAACCGGGCTCACCTGGGTGTTGCAGCACCAAAACCCCGACGGCGGCTGGGGGGACACGGACCGAAGCTTGTCGAACATTGCCACGACGATGCTCGTCCGCGCCGCGTTGCACTTGGCCGAGCGAACCGAGACGGCGGCCGATGCACTCGAGCGGGCCGAGCAGTATCTGCAAGCGCAGGGCGATATCGCGGGGCTGCGACGACGTTACGGCAAAGACAAGACCTTCGCCGTGCCGATTCTGACGAACTGCGCCTTGGCGGGGCTCGTTTCGTGGAAAGAGGTGAGCCCGCTGCCGTTCGAGATGGCGTGCTTGCCGCAATCGTGGTATCGCTTCGCACGGATGCCGGTCGTCAGCTATGCGATCCCCGCGCTCGTGGCGATCGGTCAGGCGCGGCATCATTTTGCCCCGTCATGGAATCCGGCGATTCGCTATCTGCGCAACCAATCGATCGACCGCAGCCTACGGGTGTTGCACGAAATGCAGCCCGAGAGCGGCGGCTATTTGGAAGCGACGCCGCTGACGAGCTTCGTGGTGATGAGCCTCGCGAGTATCGGCCTGCACGATCATCCGGTGACCCGCAACGGGCTGCGATTCTTGATCGATTCGATCCGCGGCGACGGCAGTTGGCCGATCGATACGAACCTGGCGACGTGGGTCACTTCGCTTTCGATCAATGCGCTCGGCACCCGCGACGGAACCGAACACCTGACGCCGCAGCTGTTGGACTGGCTGCTGTCGTGCCAACATCGCGTGCGGCATCGCTTCACCGGTGCCGACCCCGGCGGCTGGGGTTGGAGCGACCTAAGCGGCGCCGTTCCCGACGCCGACGAC
>CAMCTH010000075.1 GCA_945877965.1 Planctomicrobium piriforme
CGTCGCGATTTACTTGGCGACTGCGACCGTTGCCGTCGGCGCGGGGGCCGCGACGGCGCGGGCCGAGCGGGCGGCGCCGTTTGATGCGCCGGTGATGCCGCCCGGCGAGAGCATGAGGCCGACCGAGGCGGCGAGGCAGACGACGACCGCCAGCTTCGGGCCGATCCCGGCCGAGGCCGGCGCTTCGCCGACGGCGGGGCGGAAGTACATTGCGCCGATGAGTCGCAGATAGTATGCGGCCGAGATCGCGGCGTTCAGCATGCCGACGATTGCCAGTACGAGGAACCACGGGGCGATCTTGGCTAATGGATTGGAACCATCCGGCGCCACGATGTCGCCGGAAAGGCCGACCTGCACCGCGCCGTAGAAGAGTTCGAACTTGCCGAAGAAGCCGGGCATCGGCGGGATGCCGGCGAGGCTGAACAGGAAGATCGCGGCGGCCAGCGCCGTGCCGGGGCAAGTGCGACCGATCCCCGCGAGGTCGTCGATCTTGTCGAGCGAGCGGTTCGGGCCCCCCATGTACGCAAAGGCCGAGAAGAGTCCGGCGGTCGCCAGCGAGTAAGCGGCCGTGTAGAAGAGCGTCGCGCCGATGCCGTCGACGCCCGGCAGGTTCGCCTTCCGCGCGGCGAAGTCGACGGCGAGGCCGACGAGCATGTAGCCGGCGTGCGCGATCGACGAGTAGGCGAGCATGCGGCGGACGTCGTCTTGCCACAGCGCGGTGATGTTGCCCAGGGTCATCGTCACCATCGCTAAGATCAGCAGCAGGCGAACAGCGGTCTCTTCGGTCCCCGGTAAGGCGACCGAGACGATGCGGACCAAGGCGACGATGCCGGCGATCTTCGGTAGCACGGCCAACACCGCGGCGTTCGCGTGGGTGGTGCCTTGGTAAACGTCGGGAGCGTAGAAATGAAACGGCACGGCGGCGATCTTGAAGCCGAGGCCGGCCGTCACCAGCACGAGCGCGAGTTGCGCGAAGAGCGGAGCGCTGCCGGCCTTGGCGAGACCGGCTTGCAGCGCGGCGGCGATTTCGTCGAGCCGCGTGCTGCCGCCGACGCCGTACAGGTAGCTGAAGCCGTATAAGGTGATGCCCGACGACAAGATGCTGAGGAAGAAATACTTCGCGGCGCTTTCGCTGCTGCTGCCGTCTTTGCGGCCGAGGAAGAGCAGAATGTACGTCGGGATCGAAATAAGTTCGAGGCCCAGGAACAGCAGCGTCAGATCGCGAGCGCCGCCGACGAGCATCAGGCCGGCCGTCGCCATCAACAGCGTGCCGATCACTTCAGGCACCAACTCTTCGTTCTGCGGACGGGCCGCGACGAGGACGAACACCGCCCCGACGACGAGCGCGAGGAGCCGCACATATTGGCCGAGCAAATCGACCGCCAGCGGGCCGCCGACGTTCGCCGTGAGCAACGGTTCCGTCGCGCCGGCGGGCCAGAACAACTTTTCATATTGCCCGGTGAGCGCGAAGCCGGCGGCGACGAGGCCGGCCAAGCCGACGCCCGCCCAGAACTTCTTGCCCGGCAGGTAGGCGCCGGCCAGGTAGATCAACGTCGCCGTGAGGACGACGATCAGTTCGGGAATGAGTACGCGAATCGTATCAGCGGACACGGGCCACCTCTTCCTTCGATTCGATCACGGCCGGGACGATGAGACGGTTGACGACGACACCGTCGGCAGCGGGTCGGGCGGCGGTTTCGGTTGCGGGCAACGGCCACACATGGCGTGCATACGCGGTCTGCACGACGTCGGTGACGGCGTTGATATCGGGTTGCATCGGGGCCAGGAACGTCTGCGGCTTCAGACCGATCCAGAAGACGAAGACCAACAGCGGAGCGAGCGCGAAGAACTCACGCCATTTGAGGTCGACGATCCCGAGCGGATTGGGGAGCACTTCTTCGGCGTGACCGTGAGCATCGTGCGCGTGATCGTCGTGTGCGTGCGAATCATGACCATGGGCGTCGTGACCATGCGCCGCATGCGCGACGGCGGCGTGCGGGGCCGCATGTGTGGCGGGGCCGTGAGCGGCGTCGCCGTGAGCCGCCGGTTCCTTCAGCGGGCCGAAGAAGACTCGCTGATAGAGCCACAGCATGTACCACGCGCCGAGGACGACGCCGAACAGGGCGAGCACGGTGATCGTCAGCCATTGAAACTGCATGACCGGCGGCGACTCGGCATAGCCGCGTTGGAACATACCGAGCAGAATCAAAAACTCGCCGGCGAACCCGTTCATGCCGGGCAGCCCGATGCTCGAAAACGTGAACAGCAGCATCATCACCGAGAGCATCGGGATCCGTTTTGCCAGGCCGCTCAGGTCTTTGATCTCGCGGGTGTGATAGCGCTCGTAGATCATGCCGAACGTGGCGAACAGGCCGCCGGTCGCCAGGCCGTGATTGATCATCTGCAACAGGCCGCCCTGCATGGCCGGCCGATTGAACGCGAAGATGCCGAGCATGCAGTAGCCCATGTGGCTGACCGAGCTATAGGCGATCAAACGTTTGACGTCGCTCTGAGCCAGGGCCGTCAGTGCGCCGTAAATAATGCCGGCCGCCGAGAGCCAGAGGACCCACGGCATGCAAGTGACCGCGGCGTCGGGCAACATCGGCAAGCTGAACCGCAGGAAGCCGTACGTCCCAATTTTTAACAGGATGCCGGCCAGCAACACCGAGCCGGCCGTCGGGGCCTGAACGTGCGCGAGCGGCAGCCACGTGTGCAGCGGGAACAACGGCACCTTGATGGCGAACCCGGCGAACAAGGCCAGGAAGATCCAGAATTGATGCTTCGCGTCGAGCGGATGCGCCGCGATGCCCTTGGTGATCTCGATCACGTCGAACGTGAGCGGCTCGCCCGGATGATTGCGGCCGTTCAGGAACACGATCGCCATCAGGCCGATGAACGTCAGCACGCTGCCGGCCAACGTGAACAGGAAGAATTTGACCGCGGCATAGCGGCGCTGTTCGCTCCCCCAGATGCCGATCAGGAAGAAGAGCGGGATGAGCGTGAACTCGAAGAAGACGTAGAACAAGATGATGTCGCGAGCCGCGAAGACGCCGAGCATGCCGGCCTCGAGCACCAGCAGCAGCGAATAGAACAGCGGGCCGCGCTCTTCGATCGCTTCCCAACTCACCAAGATTGCCGTGACGCTGAGCAGGCCGCTCAGGGCGAACATCCAGAGGCTCAAGCCGTCGAGCCCGAGGTTGAAGCGAACGTCGAACACGCCGGTCGTGAGCCACGGGTCGTTGACCGACGGTTGATCGTGCATCAGCACCGTCTTGACGACCCAGTAGAGCGTGACGAGCGACACGGCGAGCGCGACCGACCGCGCGACGACGCGACTGCCGTCGGCCAAGAGCGCAATCAGCCCCACGCCGAAGAGCGGAAGCAGGATGGAGACGACGAGAGGGTTCAAGAGTCTTTTCCTTACGATCAATGCTAAGTGCTAAACGCTAATTGCTAAATGACGGACGGCCGAAGGGGATCTTCATTTAGCATTTATCATTGAGCATTTCTAATTTCCGAATATCGCCGTCAGGCGCAACGAGCCGAACAACACCAGCATCCCCAGGACCATTGCCAAGGCGTAGAACTGCACCATGCCGGTTTGCAGCGAGCGGAGCAGCGCCCCGCCGGCCCGCGGCACGAATCCGCAGAAGTTCACCAAGGCGTCGATCACATAGCGATCAACGAAGTAACTGAGCGACGCCAGCAGCCGCAACGGCCAGACGAGCAGCGCGTTGTAGATTTCGTCAAAGTAGAACTTGTTGAGCGAGAGTTGATACAGGAACAGCCCCTTCTTCGTGCTCGTCAACTCGGCCACCTGCTCGGCCTCGTCCTTCTTGCCCAGGTACATGAACGCGGCTAGGCCGATGCCGGCCAGCGCGACGATCGTGCTCATCGTCGCCACGTCCATGTGGAACGGCAGCCCCTTGTGATCGTGCAACAGGGCGGCGCCGTACTCGCCGATCGCCCCCTTCGTGAGCGACGGCGTCTGCCACAAGTAATGATGGAAACTGTGCGTCATTTCGCAGTAGGCACCGACCGACACCGCACAGATCGCCAGAATGATCAACGGCACCGTCATCGAGCGGGGCGATTCGTGCGGATGATGGGCTTCGGCCGGCGTCTTGAGCGGGCCGTAGAACGTGAGGAACAATGCGCGGAAGGTGTAGAACGCCGTGAGGAACGCGGTGAACACGCCGACGTAGTAGACCCACTGATAAACGTGTTGATAGTTGCCGGGAGCGCCGTGGGCGAACTTGTCGTGGACCGCGCCGAGGATCGTGTCCTTGCTCCAGAAGCCGGCGAACGGAAAGACGCCGGCCAGCGCCAGCGCGCCGAACCAGAACGTCTTGAACGTCCAGGGCATGATGTGCCGCAGGCCGCTGAACCGCCGCATGTCAATCACATGGTGCATCGCGTGCATCACGCTGCCGGCCGCGAGGAACAACAACGCTTTGAAGAACGCGTGGGTGAACAGGTGGAACATGCCGCCGGTGATGCCGGCCAGCGTGCCGCACCCGAGCCCCATGAACATGTAGCCGAGTTGACTGACGGTCGAGTAGGCCATCACCCGCTTGAGATCGTGCTGCGTCAGAGCGGTGAGGCCGGCGAGCAGCGCGGTGAACGTGCCGACGCAGGCAACGACGACCTGAGCGATTTCCGACACGGCGAACAGCGGCGTGCAGCGCGTGACCATGTAGACGCCGGCGGTCACCATCGTCGCGGCATGGATGAGAGCACTGACCGGAGTCGGGCCTTCCATCGCGTCGGGCAACCAAACATGCAGCGGGAACTGTGCACTCTTACCGCACGCCCCGACGAACAGCAGCAGTGCGATCGCCGTACCGATCGTCCCGCCGACGATCGGGCTGTTGAAGACCGTGTCGTAATCGAGGGACCCATAGGTGGTCCAGATTAAAAAGATGCCGAGGGCGAACCCAAAATCGCCGATGCGATTAACGAGGAACGCCTTCTTGCCTGCCGCCGCCGCCTCGGGCTTCTCGAACCAGAAGCCGATCAACAGGTAACTGCAAACGCCGACCGCTTCCCAGCCGAAGAAGAGCAACAAGAAATTGCTGCCCGAAACGAGCATGGTCATCGAGAAGACGAACAGCCCGACGTAGGTGAAGAACCGCCAATAACTCTTGTCGCCGTGCATGTACCCCGACGCGTAGACGACGACCAGCGACGCGACGAACGTCACCATGCTGAGCATGATCGACGTCAGCGGATCGGCGCGGAGCGCGATGTCGAGCACCAAGTTTCGTTCATTTTTTCCCGAGCCCATCGCGTCGTCGATCACGGCCCATTGCCAGGGGCGAACGACCTGCGAGAAGCCGCCGGGGCCGGCGTTCTCGCTCTCGATATTCACCAACCGCATGAGTTGCAAGCTGGCGAGGAACGCCAAGATGAGCGCGACGAGAATCGGCCAATGACTCTTCTCTTTGAGCCACCGCTTACCGAGCAGCGCCGTCACGATCGTCGCCGCCAACGACAGCAACGGAATGAGCAGCGTGAGAGATTCGATCTTGTTGAACATTCGTTAAATGCAGAAGTCAAAATGCAGAATGCAGAACGAAGGAGATCTGTTTCCTCGTTCTGCGTTTTGCATTCTTCCTTCTTACTTTCTTAAACGTGTGTGCGGTAAATCGTGTCTTCTTCTTTGGTCTTCGGGTCGATGCCGGCCGGCGTGAGCTTGGGGAACGTCGGCTTCGGATCGTCGTCGGCCGGGATCTCGCGGTCGACGAACCGCGGCTGATTCCCTTCGCGCAAGTTCTGCCACAGAGCGATGTCCAAATTGCCGCCGCGATGGAACAGCATTTGAACCAAGGCGAGCGCGATCGCCGCCTCGCAGGCCGCCACGGTCAGAATGAAGATGACGAGCATCTGCCCGCCCCAATCATCGTGAAAGCGGCCCCAGCCGACGAGCGAGACCGAGACGCCTTGCAGCATCATTTCAGCCGCCAAGAACATGACGATCATGTTCCGCCGCGTCAGAAAGCCGACGAGGCCGATCGTGAACAACAATGCTCCGATGAGCAGGTAATTTTCGAGCAGATGAATTTCGGCTTCGGCATGACTAAGCATTGCGGCGGCCCTCCTCATTCAGACCCGAGGTCATGCCGTCCGACGTGCGGACCGCGGCGGCCTGGGCTTCGGCATGTTTGCCGTGGGCGATGATCGCGACCGCGCCGACTAACGCGACCAACAGCAACGTGCCGGCCGTTTCGACGCCGATCAGATACTTGCTAAAGAGTTCACCGCCCAGCTTTTCGACGTGCCGCGGGGCGAGGATGTTTTTGTTCTGCTGCTCGGCGGTCGCGGTGAGCACGATCGGAGCCGGCTCTTTACTGTCCTTCGCCGGTGTCTTGTCGGTGAAGGCTGTATTATCAACAAACACCGTCGTGGCCGTCGTCCAAGTGAGCAGGAAGACCAGCAGCGCGCCGGTGCCGGCCGAGATGCCCGCCTCCCAACTGACGCGGTCGTAGAGCGAGTGCCCTTCCGGATTGCAGAGCATCAGCACGAACAGCATCGTCACCAAGATCGCTCCGGCATAGACGACGACCGTCGCCACGCCGAGGAACTGCGCCCCTTGGAAGAAGAACAGCCCCGCCGTGCCGAGCAACGTCAGCGCGAACCAGATCGCACAGTAGACCGGACTCCGCATCGTCACCGCCCCGACGGCCGAGACGAGCGTGACCGACGCCATGACGTAGAAGACCGCATCGCTCACCCAGTCGCTGAGCAGGTGCAGGTTCGTGGCGAACAGGCCGAGCGAGATCGTCGTGAAGATGAGCCCGAACGCTTTGCCGCGGGCCGTGGTGCTGGGCAACAGTAGCCACAGTCCGAGCGCGAAGCAGACGCAGGCGAGCGCCGTCAACGGCTCGATACCCAAGACTCGGAGAGCTTGCAGGAGTTGCATTACGGCGCGCCTCCCAACGACTTCGACTTCATCGGTTCGGCATCTTTGGTCATGTCGTAAACGCTGAGCAGTTTTTCTTTATCAAAAATCATCTCTTCGCGACTGCGGCCCGTCAGGTCGAATAGGCTCGTCAGCTCGATCGCATCGACCGGACAGGCTTCTTCGCACATGCCGCAGAAGATGCAGCGGAGTTCGTCGATTGCGAAGCTTTCGCAGTACTTATCGCGATCGGGCCAGGGACTCGGCGCGGCGATGATGTCGATGCAGTGGGCCGGACAGGCGGTCGCGCAGAGGAAGCAGGCGACGCATTTGACGCGGCCTTGATCGTCTTTGTTCAGCCGATGCACGCCGCGGTAGATCAGCGGGTTGCCGATCTCGGGCCGCTCTTCCGGGAAGCTGACGGTCATCTTCTTGGAGAACAAGTGCTTCGTCGTCGTGGCCAAGCCGCCGATGACCGCGGGAATGTACATCTTCCCCGCCAGGCCGAGCTTCGGCTCTTCAATCCACTTCACGTTGGGGTCGGTTGCTTGCATGTTGTTGTTTCCAATTCAGCCGCGGGGCTCGTCCCCGCGAGTTCACGCGTCGACGAGCGACGCGGCTAAATGCTGGTGGTGACTCCTGGTCGTACGCCGCGGTTGCGGGCTTCGGCCGAGAGGACGAACGAATCTTTTTGGGCGGAGTTGTCGGAGTGGAGCGGCGCGAGTACGCCGGCTGCGATCCACGCCAGCAGCGACACGCCCCACATGGCGGCCGTCACGCCCCACGGGCCGCCGAGTTTCCCTTCGAGCGATTTCTGGTACTCGACGATCGTCGCGACCGCCACGAGGTTGACGATGCCGAGTGGCAACATCACCTTCCAGGCGAGCGACATCAGTTGGTCGAAGCGGACCCGCGGCCAGCTCCAGCGGATCATCATGAAGAAGACGATCACACCGAAGATCTTGATGTTCAAGACGACGATCCGGGCGATCGCTTCGAACCAGGTGATGTTCGCATTCTCGGAGCCGGTGATCCCCCAGAAATGCCAACCGCCGAGGAACAGGATGACGATCAGGAACGAGGCGGTGATCATGTGCAAGAACTCGGCGATCAGATAGACGATCAGCCGCATGCCGGCATACTCGGTGTGATATCCGCCGATCAATTCCTGCTCGGCCTCGGGAAGATCGAACGGCAGGCGGGCCGCTTCGGCGAAAGCCGCGACGACGAACACCAAAAAGCCGATCGGCTGCGCGAAGGCGTTCCAGGTGCCGGTGCTGGCTTGCAGGCCGATCACATCTTCCAACCGCAGCGAGCCGGCCGTCAGCACGACGCCGACGATCGCCAGACCCATCGGCAATTCGTAGGCGATGAGCTGCGCGCTCGAACGGAGACCGCCGAGCAAACTGTATTTGTTGTTGCTCGCCCAACCGCCGAGGATGACGCCGTACACGGCGATGCTCGACAGGGCGAAGATGTAGATCATGCCGATGTCGATGCCCGGCGCGACGAGCAGTTCGACCTGATGATCGAGGCCCGGGATCATTTCGGAGAACGACGCAGGCAAGACGCTGCCGAACGGAATGACGGCGAAGATGGCGAGGGCTGCGCTGAGGATCGAGATCGGCGCGAGCGTGAACAGGATCTTGTCGACGTGCCCCGGCGTGGCTTCTTCTTTGAAGATGAACTTTAAGCCGTCGGCCAGCGGCTGACCGAGGCCGAACAGCTTGATCTTGGTGAGCGGGATGCCGACGCGGTTCGGGCCCTTGCGGTCTTGCACCCAAGCGGCGATCCACCGCTCGAGCAAGACGAAGTACGCCGCCCCGGTCATGAGTCCCCCCATGAGCAGCGCGATTTTAACGAGAGCTTCGATCGAGATGGCGAGCATCGGAAAAAGTTGCCAGTGGTCGGTGGTCAGTTCTTAAACGGTTGCGGCCGTCGTCGGTTGTTGGGCGATTTGGTTGATCGTCAGGTCGAGGCCCGTCGACGGCACTTCGCCGATCGCCAGGTGGAACGCCGGGATCTCTTGGGCCAGCTCGGTCAGCACCTTGCGACCTTGGAACAAGCCCGGTCGTTCGAGCAGTCGTTGATAGAGTTGTCCTTCGACCCACGCTCCGACCGGCGGGCGGATGGCCCACTTCGCCGATTGCAGCCGGCCGTTGAAGTTCACGTACGAACCGTCGCGCTCGGCAAACGATCCGCCGGGGAGTTGATACGTGGCGACGTTCCAGAGCGGCGAGACGAACATGTCTTGGACGACGAGCAGATCGAGCTTCGCGAACTTCGCGGCCGTCGCTTCGCTGACCCAATCGGACTTTTTGTAGCCGCCGGAGACCCACGCGGCACGGACGGCGCCTCGGTCGATCTCGGCCGTCAGGTCTTCGAAGCTCAAGGTCTTGCCGCCGAAGTGCGAGAGCAGCATTTCGATGCCGCGGCGATTCGGCGACTTCTCGGCATGGATCGTGAAGCCGTTGGGGAACGTTTCGTCCGCGCCGATCGTCGGCACTGGGCCGAGCGCGAGGACTGCATTCGGATCGATACCGCGGATGAATTTGATCAGCAGGTACGCTTCTTCGAGCGTCAGATGCGGTGACAATACGGCGGCCAACGGGCCTGCGGCCTTCAGCTTCGTCTTGATCTCGGCGGTGACCGTGTTCCACTCGACGATCGCATGCTTGCCGCTCGCGTCTTTGCGGCGCGGGCCGACGAGTCGGTCTTCGGCATGCACGTGGTGATAGCCGTAGCGACCTTCGTCGCACATCCACCACTTGTTGACGGCCATGTTCTCGCGCGGACGGAGACGATAGACGCGATCTTGGTTCTCTTCGGTCGAGATGTTGCAACCGGTGCTGCAGCCCGTGCAGATGCCGTCGTGTGACTTCATGAACCAGACGCGCTGGCTGTACATGAAGTCCTTGTCGCCGAGCGCCCCGACCGGGCAGAGGTCGACGACGTTGCCCGACATCTTGTTATCGAGCGGGAAGCCCGGGAAGACGTCGATCTCTTCGTGGCTGCCGCGGTTGATGACGAGCAGTTCGCTCGTCCCCGTGATCTCGCGGGTGAAGCGGACGCAGCGGGTGCACATGACGCAGCGATCGACGAAGAGCGAGACGGTCTCGCCCATCTCGCGCTTCTTGCTATGGAAAGGTCGGATGTCGGCGCGGCGTTCGTCTTGGCCGTGCGCGAAGTGATAGTCTTGCAGGCGGCACTCGCCGGCCTTGTCGCAGATCGGGCAGTCGATCGGGTGGTCGATCAGCAGCGCCTCTTCGACTTGCGCGCGGCACTGAGCGACCTTGTCGCTGTTGGTGACGAAGACCGTGCCGTCTTTGGCCGGCGTTTGACAGGCGGGGACGACCTTCGGCAACATCGTGATCTTGCCGGTCGCCGGGTCCTTGGTCCCTTGCTCGACGAGGCACATGCGACACGAGGCGACGACCGAGAGCCCCGGGTGCCAGCAGTAATGCGGCACATCGATCCCCGCCCGCTCCGCGGCTTCAATGCCGTTGATGCGTTCGTTATCGCCCACTTCCACTTCGATGCCGTCGACGAGGACTATTCCCATAGAAACGCTAAATGCTAATTGATAATTGATAAATGCGGACGAGGACTTCGAGCGTCACTTGGCTTTCGATGTTCTTGCCGATGCGGTTAGCATCGCGGTGATCTCACTTGCTTCGTCCGCCAACGCCTTCATTCGCTTCTCAGGAATGATCTCGACTTCCACCAGTAACTCAAACCAGTACCGCGTCTCTTCGATCTCTTGCAAACAGGATTCAATTTTGCTGACAAATTCGGCTCGTGATCTCGCCCGCGCCGCTTCGCGATACTGCGCTCCGACCGACGTTCCGCTTCTTAATAACTGTTTTCCGATTACTTGAGCCGCAGCATCCGTCTTCGGCAATGCTGCATACAGGCGAATTACCCGTACGGCAAAAGCCTTGGTCCTTACGGCTAGATCTCGATTTTTTTCTCCACCTGCCTCCGACATTTATCACTCATCATTTAGCACTTAGCATTTCCTAGTGATGTGCCAAAATCGGCAGCGCCATGACCGGTTCTTTGACTTGGTAGCCGGTCGGGTTCGTGCGCTTGATGTACTCTTCGAACTCGCCGCGGAACTTGCGGATCGCGTTCTTGATCGGCCACGCGGCGCCGTCGCTCAGGCCGCAGATCGTCGTGCCGGGGATGATGCCGATCGAGTCGCCGATTTCGAGCAGCAGGTCGAGGTCCTTCAAGCGACCTTTGCCGGCCTTGATGCGATCGAGCATCGTCAGCGACCAGTGCGTTCCTTCACGGCACGGCGTGCATTGGCCGCAGCTTTCGTGGGCGAAGAACCGGCAACTGTTGTGCAGGAAATCGACCATCGACGTCGTCTCGTCCATCACGACGACGGCGGCCGTGCCGAGTCCGAGGCAGCCGACCTTGCCGGGCCCGGCGAAGTCGAGCGGCGTGTCGAACTCAGCTTCTGTGAGCAGGCCCATGCTGATGCCGCCGGGGATCGCGGCCTTCCCTTTGCGGCCCTTCCAAATCCCTTCGCCGTATTCGTTGATCAGCTCGCGGCAGGTAATGCCGAGCGGCGCTTCATAGCAACCCGGCTTGTTCACGTGTCCGCTGAGGCAATACAGCTTCGGGCCGTAGCTGCCCGGATCGCGCGGGTTCTTGGGGTCGGCCGGCACGCCGATCGATTTGAACCAATCGACGCCTTTGTCGATGATGTGCGTGACGCAGGCGGCGGTCTCGATGTTGTTGACGACCGTCGGCTTGCGGAACACCCCTTCGATAGCGGGGAACGGCGGCTTGATCCGCGGCCAGGCCCGTTTGCCTTCGAGGCTTTCGATCAGGCCGGTCTCTTCGCCGCAAATGTAAGCCGCGGCACCGACGTGAATGAAAATGTCACACGAGAAGTCGGTGCCGAGAATGTTCTTGCCGAGCAGGTTGTTAGCGTAGCACTCGTCGAGGGCCGCCTGCAAACGCTTCCGCGAGAGCGGGTACTCGACGCGAATATACAAGTACGCCGTGATCGCCTTCGTGGCGTAGCAACTCAGGATGATCCCTTCGATGACCTGATGCGGATCGAGTTCCATCAGGTAACGATTGTTGAACGTGCCGGGCTCCGACTCGTCGGCGTTGATGCACATGTAGATCGGGCCGGGATGGTTCTTCGGCAAGAACGTCCACTTGAGCCCGGTGGGGAAGCCGGCGCCGCCGCGACCGCGAAGGCCGCTGTTCTTGACCGTCTCGGTGACGTCGGTCGGCGACATCTCCTTGAGGGCTTTGCGCAGCGCTTTGTAGCCGCCGTTCGCCTCGTACACCTTGAGGGTGTGCGAGTCCGGCTTCTTCATGTTCGCCATTAAGACGGGTTCAAACTTCGCCACGATCGTCTGTCCTTTATTTAGCCGCGGGGCGTGTCCCCGCGCGTTGCGGTCGGCACGCGGGGAC
>CAMCTH010000076.1 GCA_945877965.1 Planctomicrobium piriforme
CGCCTTCTTCGTCTCCGGCGACGTCAGTAAGTTGAACGCGCGGGCATAGGCCGTGTCGCGTTCGAGGGTCGACGTCGCTTCGGTGTCGCGTTGGGCATCGTCGATTTGTGCGAGGAGCTTGCGACGAGCGTCGATGCGGAACTCGGTCTGTCCGGCAAGCGGTTCGAGGTTCTTGACCGCGAACTTCGGATCGGCCGGATCGCCGTTGAGGACGAATGGCTCGTGAGCGCTGCCTAAGTAAGCAGCGTCTTGGCCGTGCGGCGTGCTGGTGCCGGTATTGCCGATTTTCGCGGGAAGCAAAATGTTCGCCGGCAAGCTACCGCGCGGTCCGTACACACGCGAGACGACCGAGCCGATGAACGGCTGCGGATTGGCGGCGTTGAAGTCGTGGCCGCTCATCATCCAGCGCTGGCCGTTCTCGTGCGACGCGCCGGTGGCATGATGCAGGCTGCGGACGAGCGCGACCTTGTCCATCATCCGCGCCATCAGCGGAAAGTGCTCGCAGATTTGCACGCCCGGCACGTCGGTCGAGATCGGCTTGAAGGCTCCGCGGATGTCTTCGGGCGCGTCGGGCTTCATGTCCCAGGTATCGACATGCCCCGGCGAACCGACGAGGAACAGCGTGATGCAGTTTTTGATCTTCGCGTTCGGGCGGACCGCGCCGGCGGCCGAGAGCGCGTTCATCGTCGACAGCGACATGCTGCCGAGCGCGGTCGTGCCGACTTGCAGGAAGCTGCGCCGCGAGACTCCGCTGCAGAGCGGAAGCTTGACGTTGCCGATCGAGAACATGACGGTTTACTCCTTAACGCTTAGCCCGACCGTCCTCGGTCGGGTTTTCGCCGCGAGGACGCGGCGGCTAAGCAAGGGATGCACTGGAAAGGGCGCTAGACGCTGAACGAGACTTTGTTCGAGACTTCGACGTACTTGCTGTCGACGAATTCGCGCTTCGCATCTTTGCGGTAGCTGACGTACTTCCACATCTCGAGCACGACTTCGTACTTGCCGGGCTCGGCGGGATCGGGTTCATACTCGTAACCGCCGCGCGCCGGCGGCGTGGCGACGACCTTGCCGTCGCGCATCACCTTCCACTGCAGGCGGAGGCCCCAATCGTTGACGACGTCGGTGCGAATGACTTTACGCCCGTCGAGCCGGAGTTCGGCTTGTGGCGTTCCTTCGAATTTCTGATCCATGACGGAAGGACTCCGTAGGTTGGACGAACGAATGAGGGCGAGCGGGCGGAAGAGCGCGACGACGAACGGGGTGCGTCGAACTCGACTCGTGCGGTGGGTGCGGCGTCGGTGAGGCTGGGCGAACCGGGCAGAGACTCGATTATAACCGGCTGAGCCCGACGGTTGCCAATGTTTCCATCGGCCCAATCGCCGAAGGGGCCGAACGGAAAACCGCCGCGGCCCCCCGATTGCCGCAAAGCATCCGACCGCGGAAACATATCTACCTTCGTCGGACTATGCCGTCGCGACGGGCGAACTCCTGCGAAAGCCCGTGATCGGCGCGGTTACTTGCCGGTCGAGCCCAACACATGGTCCAGGGCCGCCGTCAGATCGAGGCGGCGATAGCTGCGCCCGGTCGGCTTATCCTCCACCGGCGTGCCGGTCTTTTGCAGGATGGCGAGCATCGCCTCGGGGAGGTTTTTGCCGTCGGCCTGCCACTTATAGTCGGCCTTCGCGATCGCTTCGCGCAGCAGCATGACCGAGCCGCAGACGATCGCGTTCGACGAACTCGTCGCGGCGGCCGGCACGACAAGATCAATCTTCGCGTGGCGATCGAGAACCACGATGTCCTTGCCCGGCCGAACGGCGCCGATGGCAAAACAGTTCGGCTGACAAGCCGGCCAGGAGATGCCGGTCGTGAAGTTGTGATTGCCGGCGGGGGCGCTGACCCAGATGCCGAGCTGACGCAGGGCCGCGAGCTGATCGTCGATCTCCGTCGCCACCGGTTCGGCATGGGCCAGATCGTCGACGGGCGCCAAGTTCACGGTCGTGATGTCGTACTGCTTGTGATTCTCGACGATCCATTTCAACGCTGCCGCAAGCGACTTGGCATCGGCTATTTTGCAGTGGCAACATTCGAGTCCGCGGAGGACCGCCACTTGGTTGTTGTACGCCACGCCCCACTTACCGTTCAGGTTGACCGACGAAGGGATGCCAATCGTCGACCCGTGATAGCCTTTACCTTCGTGCTTCACGTCGGCATCGCCGTCGACGGCATCGTATGCGACTCGGAGTTTCGGACGACCGTCGATCGTCGCCTGCCACTCGGGCATCGAGACCTTGCAGCCGTCGTCGACGAGTGCCAACGTCTGGCCGCGGCCGAACGTTAGGACGTCGGCGTACTTTTGCCAAGCGTCGAGAACGCGGGCATGCTTGAATCCCGCCGGTTGCGCAGGCTCGCCGGCGTGAGTTTCTGTGATTGCGATCGCGAGCGCTACCATCATCATCGCAATCTGATGAACCGACGCCGTGCGAAGTTGCGAAGTCATGTGGGAAAAAATCATCGTACGAGTCTCTGTGATAGTTTCGGATGCCATGCTGTTACTTCGCGGCCGGACGCAACTGTCTGAGGTTCACGCGTTGCTGCATCGCCACTCCACCCTGTTCGTCGCGTACTTGGAGTCGCACGACCGGATCGCTCGGCGTCCAGTCGACGAGAATCGTCCCAAAGTTGCAATCGAAGAAGGTGAGGCCGACGCGATGCGAATTCAATTCGTTGCCGAAACGGACGCCGGCCTTGGTGAAATTGCGGCTCGGCGCGTTGAGGCTGCTGCTCGTCACGTCGAACAACGGATAGCCGACGCCGTCGGTATGCTCGGCCGGCAGCCGCGAGATCTCGGCCAAGTGCCGATCGCCGCTGATCAGCACGACGCCGGCGGACTGGGCATCGCGAATCGTTTGAAACAAGCGACGCCGCTCTTGCGGGAAGTTGCCCCACATCTCCCAGCCGTGCTCGTCGGCGACGACTTGAAAGCTCGACGCGATGATCCGCAACTCGGCCGGCTGACGCAACTGTTCGGCCAACCACTTCCATTGCGTCTCGCCGAGGATCGTGGCGCCGGGCTCTTCGTTCGCGCCGTAACGACCGCGGAACCCTTCGCCCGGCTCGCTAGTGTTGACGATCCCTTTCAACGGGCTGCGGAAGTAACGTGTGTCGAGCAGAATGAACTGCACCCGCTTGCCCGGCGGGCCGACGATCTGCGCGGAGTAGACCCCCTCGCGCGTCCGGCGAACGTCGTCAGCCGGCGCGCCGAAGAAGTCGAGAAACACTTGCTGCGATTCGCGTCGCTGAGGATAGTCGGCCCCGCCGTCGTTCGCGCCGTAGTCGTGATCGTCCCACGTCGCCAGGATGGGGCACGTCTGCTTCAACTTCAAATAGCCGGGCTGAGCACCGAGCAGCGCGTACTTAGCCCGCAACACGTTCATGTCTTGGCTATCGCCGTAGATGTTGTCGCCGATGAACAGAAACCGTTGCGGCTTGCCGGCGACGACGGCGTCCCATATCGGCTGCGGCTGATCTTGCTTCGCGCAAGAACCGAACGCGATGCGTTCGACGACGGTATCGTCGGCGCGCGCATCATGGTCGATGAACGCAATCGCGGTGAACAGCAGGACGATGAAGCGGCAACGCATAGCGAAGAACTCACAATCACGAGGCGAGGCAAGCGGTACTGAACGTAGCGTAGTCGCCAATCCGCTCGACGGCGAGAGTCAAGTTCGGCGGGAGGGCGAAGCTCCTGCTGAGCCGTCTGGTCATCAAGCCGCGACCGGTGGTCGCGGGGGAGTGCGGCTCGGCGGGAGTCTCGCCCTCCCGGTCGTTCGAGATTCCAGCTAACCCGCGTTCCAGTTGCGTTCGACGAGGCCGTCGGCGTTTTCGATTTCGACCGGCCGGCCAAACGTATTGTCGGCAATCACGTTGCCGCGGCAGCCGACGGCGCGCAGAGCCAGGCTCTTGGCATCGGGCCGATCGTCGCGGATCAGGCATTGCGTGACGCGGCTGCGGGTTACGTTCTTCAGCAGCAGCCCGACGACGTCGTTGTCGAGCAGCGTGCAGCCGGTGACGTTCATCCGATCGCAATTTTCGAGCGTCACGCCGGCCGCGCCGTGATGAACGCCTTGCACTTGCAGGCCGGTGATCGTGCTATCGCGACAATCGCGGAAGACGACCGCATTGTGGGACGTCGGATTGCGGCCCGATTCCCAGGCAGGGTTGCGATCCAACACATTCGCGCCGAGCACGATCGCCCTCGAGTCTTCGACGAGCAGAGTATGCGCGAACGCCTGCCAGAGCGTGTTGCCAGCGATCGCAACGTCGCGGCACCCTTGCAGATGAATGTTCACGAAGACGTCGGACAGAATGTTGCCGGTGATCGTGACTTGCCCCCACCGCGCGCGGACGCCGTTCCGTTCGTCGCCACGACCGAGGATGCGGATGTTCGCCGAGTCGGGACTCTTGGAGTTGTGCTGAATCGTGCAGCCGGTGATCGCCACCTCGGCGGTGCCCGAGGGTGAACCGCTGCAATCGATCAGCACGTTCGCCGTCGCCGGACCGTCGGGGTCGTGATTCGACTCCAGGTCGCAAGTGCCGATGTGTAGGTTTCGTACGTCGCCGCCGCGGCAAACGACCCCTCCGCCGCCGCAGTAACTGATGTGCGAGCCGACGACGTTCGCTTGATGCAGCGAGAGGTGATCGAAGTAGATGCCGATTCCGCGGTTGTGATAAATCTGGCAGTCGCTGACGATGAGGTTCCGATTGCGTTCAGTCAGATGGATCGCATGGCGACAGCCGCTGATGCGGGTCCGCGTAACGATCAGCTGCATCGTCCCTTTAATTTCGAGGCCGTCGGCTTCGTCATGCTCGCCGACGATCTCCAAACCTTCGATGAGCGGCATCCGCTCGCGTTTCCAAACTTGCGGATCGAAATCCGCCGGGTCGGCGGTCCCTTTCAGATGCGTGCCGACGATGCGGAACGCCGGACCCGCGCCGGCCATGATGATCCGGGCTGTGCCGTGCCCGACGAGCGCCGTCGGTCCGACCTTGCCGAGGTCGACGACGATCGTCCGTGTGATGCGATACTCGCCGAGCGAAAACTCGACAACCCCTTCACCGTCCTTCAAAGCATGTTCGATCGCCGTCGTGTCGTCGGCCGTGCCGTCGCCGACCGCTCCGAAAGTTCGCACGTCGCTCATGATGCCGATCCTTGTGGTGAGGAAGCTTTCGGTTTGGTTTCGGTTAATGCCTTCGCCAGCGGGCAAGCCCCGAGACTGACGCCGCCGCGGCGATAACGGTCGAGCAACTCTTGCGAGCGGCGGGCCAGCATCCGGCGCACTTCGCGGCGTTTCCCGTTGATGAGCGGGATCTTCATCGAATCGTAGGCGGTCGTTTGATGCCGCATCCAGGCGATCACCGCCGCCTCGGCCCGTTGCTCGACCGGGATTCGTTTCGTCCGCGCGACGGTGCCGCTGCCGACCGGCGTGGCATGATCGGTGACGGCCCGTGCGAGCTTCGCGGCTAGTTCGGCATACACGGGCTGAAAGTTGAGGAACGACGTCACCGCGCCGAAAAAGTCTTCGACGTACTCGGCCTGCGCTTCGTTGCGACGGCGAGCATCTCCCTCTTTGCGGCGGGCATAGCTCTCGGTCGAACGCTCTTGTTCTAATTCGGCGCGAATCTTCGCGATCGTCGTCGGCAAGGTCCAGATGCCGCGAGAGAACATCTTGCGCCCCTTCTTCTCCTGCACGATCCAATGCTCGCCGGCCGCTTTCACACGCCGCGTCAGTGCGGCATCGCCGGGAGGCAACAGCACCCAACCGGCCGGGACCGTCATGATCTTGCCGTCAGGCGTGCGGACGGTGTTCGGCGTCGGGCCCGGGGCGAACGTGTTGGCGCTCATTTTCCGATCGGTTTCCAGTCGTGGTCGATTGACGTTCACGCGCAGTTTTGAAACGGGTTACTGATAAAACACGGCGAGCCAAATCGTCGGCTCGTCGGGCGTCGTCCATTCGACGCGATGCCGACGATGGGCCGGGATGTCGAGACATGAACCGGGACGGAGTTCGACGGTCTCGTCGTCGAATCGGACCCGGGCCGCGCCGCGCAGCAGCACGACAAACTCATGCTCGGCCTGATCGTACCAAAACCCGGCAGGCGAGGCGTGACCGTGCGACACGATCCGCTCGATCCGAACGTTCGACCGGGCGAGGATCGCGTCGACGCGCTCTTGCGGCAACGTCGCGGGAAGATCGGCGAAGAGATCGAACATGGCTAGAAGACCCGAGTGTTTTCAATCAACGCCGCAGCGCGGGGTCGCGATTCTAGCATTCGCAGCGAGACGTCGCATCCGGCTCGCGATGTGGTTACGCTAATGACGGCCTGCCCCCATCGCAATACCTGGACCTCAACATGCTTCGCCTTCATTTATTGCATCGTCGCTTCGCCTTCGCGTTTCTTCTCGTCGCGTCGACGATGCCGAACTCGGTCGTCATCGCGGCAGAACCGACGGCTGCCGCACCGGAAAAAATCATGCTCTGGTCGGGCCTTGCGCCGATCGGCGACGATCAAACGGAAGAGAAGCCGACGACGGCGATCACCGTGCATCGTCCAGCGGCCGACAAAGCGAACGGCGCGGCGGTGGTCATCTGTCCCGGCGGCGGATACGGCGGTCTGGTCGTCGGGGCCGAGGGACACGGCATCGCCCAGTGGCTCGGCAAACACGGCATCACCGGGATAGTACTCGAATATCGACTTCCCAAGGGGCGATCGTTCGTGCCGTTGCTCGATGCCCAACGGGCGCTGCGGACGGTGCGGGCGCGCGCGGCCGAATTGAAACTCGATCCCCAGAAGATCGGCATCATCGGCTTCTCCGCCGGTGGACATCTCGCGTCGACGGCGGCCACTCACTTCGACGACGGCAACGCCAAGGCCGACGATCCGATTGAACGCGTGAGCTGTCGTCCCGACTTTGCGATCTTGGTGTACCCGGTCGTCTCGATGGGCCCGCTCAGCCACGGCGGTTCGCGACGGAACTTGCTCGGCAGCGAACCGAAGGCCGAATTGATTGAACTCTTCTCGAATGAGAAACGGGTGACGGAGCGGACGCCGCCGATCTTCTTGACGCATGCATTCAACGATCGCGTCGTCGTCCCCGACAACAGCCGCCTGCTGCACGAAGCGCTCAAGAAGCAGAATATCGCCACGGAGTATCTCGAACTGCCCGAAGGGGGACACGGACTGAACGGCTACAAGGGGCCGATGTGGGATGCATGGCAGACGAAGTCGCTCGCCTGGCTGGCGACGCTCAAAATCATTCCGGCAAGCGACGCGCCGTAACGGCATCGCAAATCACGTTCAAGCGACGTTCTTCGCACGCAGCACCGCGTCGCGATACGCCGCTTGAACGACGTCGATCCCGTGCTTTCGTTCCAGGCTGCGGATGCCGAAATGGAACCGCGCCACACGATTGAAATGGTCCATAAAGGCGACGTTGATCGTTGCGCCTGTCGCCGCGCCGAGGACCGGGATCGATTGCACGAGCACTTTTTGTGAGACGGTGACATTGAAGCGGGCCGCGATCTTGGCGATCAAACTGACGACCGCCGGCGCGGCCCCTCGCTGAATCGAGGCCGCAAGTTCAGCGGCGGTCAGGCCTGCGACCGCGCGGGTCGCGTGCGTCACCATCTCTTGCAGACCGAATCGTGCCGCGAGGTAAGCACTGTCGAGAGCGTCGTCCCCCGTGCCGGGGCCTCCTAGGCAGAACACGGTCAGGCATTGCAGTTGCACTTCGGCGTGGCCGACGTCCTCGCCATGCTCTTTCGCAATCGACGTGATCGAACGAAACATGATCGTCGTCGTGATCGGCAACTCGAGCGCCAACCCGGCGACGCCGAACAACCCGCCGACGCTGCCGGTGAGCGCCACCGACAGCTTATGCAAGAAGCTCGGCGTCGAACCGATTTCGTTGACGTCGCCGACGACTGAAATTGCATCGGACTGCGTCCCGGCGGGGATCGTGCGGACCGCCACGTTGAGCGCCGTCCGCAACGCGGCACTGACGGCGTCGTCGACCCGCCCCGGCGCCACCTTGTCGACGGCCTTCAAGACCATCTCCAACGGCTTGCCGACTACGTTCGCCAACTGCATCAGCAGCGACGGATGCTCCAGATACTGCGCCGCATCGGCGATCAGCTTCAGTTCTTGGGGCGACAGCGCGTCTCCCTTCCGACCGGCGTGGTTCAACGTCAATCTCCTTGGCCGAACCTGCGGCTACGACACCGGCACGATGGCGACGGCGTGCGGCTTGATCTGTAATGCTTGCTTCACCGCGGCATCGAGTTCCGGCAGCTTCGCGATTCGTTCGGCATAGGCGGCTTGGCGTTTCGATTCGATCTCGGCCGGCGTGATCTTGAGGCCCAACCAGTCGGGCAACGCGCTGACGTTCGCCAACACGACGCCGCGGAAGATCGCATCGTGGTGGTAGCGGTTCTTGGCTTCGATCGCCGACCGCACGGCTTTCACTTGCTCGGCTACCGGCCCGGCGGCCAAGGCCGGCTCCGCCAGGTTCACGCCGTGCGCGAGTTCTTCGGCCGTGTACTCCGCGACTTTCTTATCGCCGAGGCGGACTTCGTACTTGCCCGGCTTGAGGCCGGTCACTTTCAAGCCGTAGTCGTTCGTCGCTTCCAACAGCGGCGCCCATTTGAGGATCGACTTCGCATCTTCCGGAAAGAACGGCAAGGCTTCATCGGCGCGAACGAATTGCACGCCGCCGCCGTCGCGCTTCACGTCGGTCACGCGACAGTTGACCGTCGTCGGCTCGGACGTCGCGGCGGCATCAAGCGTGACCGACGAAACTTGCTTCGGAAAATTCAACCCGGCGAGGATCGAAGCCGCCATGAGGGCTTGTCCCGGCGGACCGGGATGGACCGCATCGCCGCCGGTGATACGCGAATAGGTCGGGCCGGCGCCGCGCGCCTTGTCGAGCACCACGAGGTACGGATGAAACTGATCGACGAAGAGGCCGCCGTTCTTGTCGGCGATTGCCTTCACCCCCTCGGAATACTTTTCGAGCGTCTGGTTGTAACCGGTCAGGGCCGTCGCCCCCGGCTCGGCGTTGTCGAGCGGTTGCGGCGTGACCCAGGCGGCGCGAATCTCGGCGGCCTTCGCTTGGTCGGCCATGCCCTGGAGCCCGCCCATGTAAGTCTTGAACCCCGGCTCGTCGAAGGGGCGATAGCCGCCGTCGTTCATGCCGAAGTCGACCGTCATCGCCGTCGGCTTGTGGGCCAGCACGTCGCGCTTGAAGCGACCGTTGCCGCCGACGCTCCGATCGCCGCCGATGCCGACGTTGCGGAACGTGATATTCCACGCCGGGAATCGGGTCGAGACCCACATCTCGACGTAGTTGCTGTAGAGATGCTGCTCGGTGATGCTGTCGCCGATCATGACGACGCGATCGCCGTCGCGGAAGAAGAACTCCGCGGCGTAGGCTGGCGCTGCGCAGACCGCGCCGAGGCCGAGAATCAAACCGGTGACGATTCGGAAGATCATAGTCGTGGAGAACAGGGTGCGTAACATATCGTCTCGCCTTGGGGCTAGGTTTCCTCTTTCGGGCATCGTATTGTAACGTCCGTGCGATGCGGAAGCAGCGTGTGCGTTTCCCGGGGTTCGATCTTTTTTTGCCAGAGGTGTGGGGATGAAACTTCGTCGCGTCGTAATGCCGGCTCTCCTATTCGTTCTCGCTCTCGGAACCTCGATCCCGCAGCACACGTGCCAGGCCGCCGAGCCTGCGAGTCCCGGGGCCTCGATCGACGGCTACCGGTTCGAGTTCCCGATCAAGGAGCCGATGCACGAGAACCCGAAAGAAGGGTCCGTCGGCACCTCGGCGATCGTGACGGGCGACCCGCTGAAGACCGACAACTTCACGACGCAAAAAGTCTTCGGCGGCGAGAAGGGGAAGCGGTACCAAGTGACCTTGCGCTTCCGCGGCGTCGTCGAGCCGATGATGTACAAAGACGGCAAGCAGGTCGGCGACTACTTCTACATCGGCGGCGAGAAGAACAACGCCACCTACAACGTCTACCAGATCAGCGTCTCTTCACCTAAGTCGCACTACTTCTTGAATCGCCAAGATAAAGTCGGGCACCAAATCTTTTCGATCGACTACACGCAAACGATCGAGATCGACGGCGGCGCGACGATCACGTTCCACGGCGACGGCCAGAACGGCAAGATGATCGCCAACTTCAAGAAGCTGGTGATCCCCGACGTCGCGCCGGCCCCGCTGCCGTACAACGGTCAGTTCGTGCAGGTCAACGTCGTCGAAGTGAAGTAGTCGCAGTAAAGTAGTTCGCAGTCCCGTCAAGGAGTCACGATTCGATGCGCACGTTCATTCGTTCACTTCTGGCGGGATGGTTGTTGTGCTCGGCGGCGACGGCGGCGGAACCGAAGATCGACCCGAACTTGCCGACGGTCGTCCTGATCGGCGACTCGATTCGGCTCGGCTACACGTCGACCGTCGCCCAGGAATTGGCGGGGCTGGCGAACGTCGTCGGGCCGACGGCCAACGGCGGCGATAGCTCGAACGTGCTGAGCCACATCGAAAGTTGGGCGATTCGTCTGCAGCCGGAAGTCGTCCATTTCAACTGCGGCATTCACGACATCAAGAAGTCGAAACAGGCCGGCACGTTTCAAACTCCTCCGGACAAGTACGAAGCGAACCTGCGGAAGATCGTCGAGCGACTGCGCAAAGAGACCAAGGCCAAGATCATCTTCGCGCTGACGACGCCGCTGGTCGACGATCGGGCCGCGAAGATGCGCCTCGAACGCGATTACGAACTGCTGAACGCGAGCACGGAACAGTACAACGAGATTGCCCGGCGGGTAATGAAAGAACTCGGCGTGCCGGTAAATGACCTGCGGGCCGCACTCGGCGATCGCGACGAGCAACTCAAGCTAATCGTCGACGACGGCGTCCACTTCAAATCGGAAGGGTCGAAGAAACTCGGCCAAGCCGTCGCGGCGTTTGTCGCCCCGTACTTGTCGACCGCGAAGCCCGCCGCGAAGTAGCTGTCACACCGGTCAGACTGCGCCGAAGGCCAAGCCCTCGACGTGTTGCGCGCACTTGTGGACTTGCGTCCAGGCAACGCCGTCGGGCGAGCGCAAGATCCGCCCTTTCCAATTCGCGCCCAGAAACGCGCCGTCACCGAAGAGGCACGTCAGCGGCGCATCTTGATTCGGCACCCGGTTCCACTTCGCGCCGTCGGCAGAAAGCCACGTCGCCCCGGCGCCGACGGCGACGAAATGATCGCGAGCCCAAACGACCGAGTTGAGGTGCTCCCCTTCGAGCCCGCGCTCCGGCTCGGACCATAGCAGACCGTCGCGGCTGTGCGTTCGCAAGCCGTGCATGCCGACGCCGACGAACACGCCGCTGCCAAACGCGACGTCGATCAACGTATCGACCGCCTTCGTGCCGGGCACGTCTTGCCATTCCAAACCGTCGGGCGAAACGCTTCGCCGACCTCGATCGCCGACGCCGACGAACACGCCGTTGCCGAACGCCAGCCGGCGAATCAACCATTGGCCCGAGATCCGCTTCGGCTCGCTCCAGGCAATGCCGTCGGTGCTGACGGCAACCACCGGCTTAGCGTCGCCGACCTGACCGGGATCGCCGCTCATCGCCAGGAATTTTCCTTGGCCGAAGAAGAGGCTCCGATAGTTCGTCTGCTTCGTCTTGGGCGTGATGTGCCAGTCGAGGCCGTCGCGACTGTAGGCCATCAGCTGATCGCCCCAACCGAAACCTCCGACCGCCGCGAAGATGCCGTTGCCGTAGGCGACCGCGCGGAGCGTCTCCCCTTCCTTGCCGATCTCCTCGTGCGTCCAGGCGACGCCATCTTTCGAGGCGATGCGGAGCGCTTGCTGTCCGACGGCGACGAAGAGTCCCATTAGGCGAGCACCATTAAACGAGCCCCGGCAGGCGACCGTCGTACGCGGCATTCTTCGACGTCCGACTGTTGCCGAATTCGTCGGCCTGAATCCCCAAACGTTGCAGCATTTCGAGATACAAGTTCGCCACCGGCACGTCGGGCTGGAAGCTCAACTGTCGGCCCGTCTTTAACGTCCCCTGAGCATTGCCGACCAGCAAGCAAGGATAGTTCCGCGTGCCGTGGCCGCCGTTCGCCATGTAGCTCGTGTAGAGCAACATCGTATTGTCGAGCAACGTCGAGCCCCCTTCGTCGATCGCCTTCATCTTGCGGACCATCGAAGCGAAGAGGTTCGTGTACCAAGCATGAATC
>CAMCTH010000077.1 GCA_945877965.1 Planctomicrobium piriforme
GACGCCGTAGTTCGCTAAGAAATCGGTGTACCCGTTGACCTTCAAGATGCCGCCGACAGTCTTGGCCCAGATCGAGAACGGATGCTTGACGTCGTCATCCAGCGGCTGGCCTGCTTCCCTCCACTTCTCGATCATGCCGTAGAGTTCAGACGCGATCTTCTCCTTGTTAGCGGGAAGAAACTCTTCTTTGGGATTGCCGATCGGCGATTGCCGCTCGGCGACGTTGCCGACCGGGTTCAGATGAATTGGCAAAGCCCGGTTCATGATGTCTTCGCTTACCGTGCCGAAATTGGTTGAGATCGCCACGACATAGCTATTGCGAACTCGTAGCGGCGGACCTTTTGATCCTGTCGAAAACAATTGTGGCTCGGGATCAGTCGCAAATCGTTCCAAAAAAGCCGAAGCGATTTGCTCGCCATGACCATCGACGCGGGCATTCCCAACGACCACGACAGCGACCTCGGGATTTGCCTTGACCGCATCTACGAAACTTCGCTCCACGGCCCAGTCTGCCGGTTGATATGCAATCTCTACCGACCGATGCAGGCCGGTAGCGAACATGATGACGGTGTCCTTGCCCGCATGGCTCTTGGAAGCCGTCACCAAGATGACGGGCTTGCCGCCAGGCCAGTGGTTCCAGAGTTGGACCGTCAGTAATGCCGCGACGGCATTGGTTCGATCCGCCTTCGTCGCAAAAGCCATCACGTCGAGGAACGAGGTGATGGTTTCGAGGCCCCACGAGATCTCCGGATCTTTGCCGACGTAAACGACCCGATGGTCAGGTCCGCCATTGTTGAACCCCGGTTGCGTAATCGAGAAACCCGGCAGATGCATCGGCACACGGGAGATACGGTCCAGTTTGATAAACTCATCCAGGAACGAGTTGCTCTTGAGCATCGCATTCAAATGTGACGCACTGATTACCGTTCCCGATGCTTTGCCGTTTTTGATGACCATGACGTCTACATTGTCAATGATCACCGGTAGAAGATCCGGCCCTCGCGTGATCGTCACATGCTTGCCATCGGGCAGCAGCAAGAGCATTCCACTTCCGTACTGCGGACTGCGAAACAGAACCCCGCATTGAGCGAGCCGTTCGCCGAGAGCCGCGTAGTTCTCACTCGTCGGTCGATCCTCGTTCCAGATGAATTCGCGTGACGAATTCTGACCCGTTTGCTTCTCACTTGCTGGAACGGTTTCTTCGTTCAAGCGTCCCTGCTGCGGGACGCATACTTGGCCTTTCAGGCCATTCTTCTTCCTCTTCGCATTTGCTGACTGGGCAGTGCCGCTTTTCGGCATGCAGTTTCTCCTTTCGAGCGGTTTGGTAAGCCGCTGAGAAAAAAGGGACTTCCGCCGTGGCAAATCGTCGCACTCCGGTGCGTTCGTCAAACTCATGACTTGATTCTCCACGGCTTCTTCTGGTTGGGCCCGGCGAGGTCCAAAACGCTTGACTTCGCAAGGAACTGCGACATACTAACAAAGTCGTTCCAGTCTTTCCAGAATAGAACACAACTATTTCCCGTAGGAGGACCGGCCATGCCCGCCGGACGAAAGCCAAAGAAACCGCCGAAAAACGTCGCCGATCATTCGACGGCTGCGGGACGGGTGTGCTGGCTACTGGAAACCCGCTTTAAGGGAAATCGCCGGGCACTCGCCGAAGCAGCGGGCGTTTCGCACACCGCGATCATCAACGTCGCCAACGGTAAGCAGCCGGGTCGGCGTCTAATGGAGGCGATGACCACGAATCTCAAGATCAGCCCGGCATGGTTGCTGAACGGTGAAGGTGAACCGTTTACCGAGCGGCAAAAGCAAAGCGGCGTACCGATCGCTCGCAAGATGTTGCCCGGAGCACCTGTGGATTTCTCCGATCACTTGCTCGGCGATTGGATCGACGATGCCGCAACGCTCTTCATGCCGTCACAGTACTGGCTGTTGCTGACGAAAGAACAGCCGATCCTACGCGATCAGAAGCGAGGCTTTCGAGCGGGCGACTTGTTGCTGCTGGAAACCGATCGCACGAAGTTCCCCCGAGAAAGTCATCTCGATAACCAGTTGTGCGTCGTTCGCTTCCATCAGCACGGTACGGAAACGCATAAGCTCGGCGTCGTGACTTTCACTCCGGGCATCGAGCAAGAGGGACCGCAACGGCTGGAGATGGATTGCTTTGAACAGGATGCTGATCCGGCCACGGTCGCGGTCGAGCAGGTCTACCGACATTTTAATGACGGTCGCATCGTTCATTTCAAAAGAGAACTCAGAGCCGTCCCGCATCGTGGGCAGGTGCGGCACGTGTCGATAGATCCGCACGATCTCGAACCGGCTTTACCACAAATTCGCTACTCGGACATCGTGTCCGTCTGGCTGCAACATCTACGACGCCCGGTGAGCACGCTGCTGTAGCGAACGTGCGTCTTGCCCTTGGGAGGGAAAAGTATGACTGTGATGACTAAAAAGGAACTCCCCCGTGAGCTTCCTGAACGCAAGGCGTTGCATAAAGCGGCTCGCAATTTGCGAGAAATCCTGTGCGGACCGACCAAGAAACGACTGAGCGTGTGGCGACCTGCCGATATTCTTCCGTCAACGGCCGTTTGTTTTTCGTCGCCAAGTACCGTCATCAAACCAACGCGGTACACGATTGAAAATCCGCTGAGCAACTTCAATCTTCGCGTGGCCGATATTGCGTGTGCCGTCCCCACAATGACCGATGCCCTGCGAATCGCCGGATTATCGGAGGGCGACTTCAAGTGCTGGGAACTACACCGGCAACGGGCGGGCGAAGTTCGCGACAAACCTGATGTTCCGCCTAAAACCGGTGAGCACTGCTACGTCTTCGCTCAAGGCTATGCGGGGGACTATTCGGAATACGAGTTTTGGTCTCACGAGGATGAATGCCGTCGGCGGCTAAACGAAGCAGAGTCGCTCATTGAGCGGCTCGGGAAGGTCGTGAACCGCATCATGCAGACGGTCAGTCCCGAAGCCGTGCTGGAACGGCTTTATATTTCCGATGATCGCACCGTCGTCATTTTTGACGACGTAAAGTATGAAGGCCTCACACATAACCAAGCCGTTCTTCTTGCTTGTTATCGGGAAGGCGAAGGGGATTGGGTTCCAACGAGTAAGACGGCAAAGGAGATCAAGCCTCAACTTACCCTTGAGTTTTTCGGGATAAATCATCGACGACTGGTCCACTTGATTGATGTAAAAAAAGGCTTTGGCGGGCGAATTATTCTCCCGATGCCCGCTGTAAAGTAAGCGGTCTCTCCGACGACTCCTCGATAGTCGAGAATGTCATTTAGCTTATCCATCTGAATTGCAGATCATTGGCGTGCCGTAGTGATTCATCACGAACGCACGCTGATTCTGCGAGCCCTCCGAACCGGGCTCGGCCGACTCCCGCGTGTTGTTCGTGTGCGAATGCGAACCCGCCAAGGAGTTGTTTATGTTGCCCAATTCGTTCGATGAGCGATTCTCGCTCAATGAAGTATCCAAAAATCTGAGAGTCCATATCGCCACGGTATGGCGATGGACGCTCAGCGGCGTCAAAGGTCGAAAGCTGCGGACCGTTCTGGTCGGTGGACGCCGTTTCGTGCTCCAGTCAGACCTGGCGAAGTTCTTGGCCCCGGAAGAGCCGCACAGTCCCGCCCCGGATCGTGATCGCCGGGCCGACATCGCCGGTCGCCTGCTCGACGCTCAGGGCGTGCGTGCCAAAGCAGCACCCAAGTCCTGTTCTCCCAAACAAGCGTCGTAGCGGACTCAGCGACCTTACGTAGGCAGCACATTAATCGAGGACGCAATGAAATCGGATCAAAACCCAAACACCGCACCGAAGACCGCCACAGTCAGGAAAGTTGAGTTGGTCAAACTGAAGCCGCATCCGCTTCAGGCACAGATTTTCGGCGATCTGCCCGAGCACGAGTCACAAGCCCTGGCCGACGACATTCAACGCAACGGTCTCCGCCAGCAAATCGAAGTGCTCGCCGATGGCACGATCCTCAAGGGGCACCAACGGGTACGGGCATTGATACGTATCGGCAAGACCGTCTGCGACGTGCTCATTCGCTACGACTTGGTAGGAGCCGACGACGTCGTGATCGAACGTGAGTTCCTAGAAGACAATCAACACCGTCGTCAGCTCACGCCGCTAGCCAAGGCTCGTGTCGCCGTGCGGTTGCTGGAAATCAAAGACGGTAAATCCCAAGGCAGTCTGCTACGTCGTCCCAACGAAGAGACCCGCGATCGCGTCGGCAAAGTGATCGGGATGAGCGGTCGCAATCTCAGCCGCTATTTGCTAGTCCTCGCTGCACCGCGGGAAATTCAACGAGCCTTCGAGGCCAATCAACTCTCGCTCGTTACGGCGGGCAAGGTGGCTCTGCTCAGTTCCAAAGTTCAACAACAGATCGCCAAGCGAATCGGTGAAGGGGAATCGGCCAAGCACGTCGTCGCCGCATACCTACCCCAGCCCGTAGCACGTCACGTCAAGCCGCGTGATGCTCTGAATGCTTTCGTCAAAGGCCTTTGTCGCGGAGTGAATGACTTAGCCGAGCGGGTGGATGAAATCCCAGCACAGGCTGTCGTGGCAAAAGCCAAAGACCTCCGTGAAGCTCGCAAGCTGATTCGGGCCTTGTTGGACCTCCACAAGCAAGCCATCGGTCCTGAACCTCAATAGCAGTTGCCGGACACCGTGTCCGGCAAGCCAAACCGCTCAGTACCAAAACCACTTATCAAGTCAGACGTGTCCGCAGAGTGGATTGCATCATGAATCACGACAACCTTCAAACCGTTCACAGTCGGTCCCAGCACGGCAACGTGATTCACTTGCGGATCACCGCCGGGCATGACGCCATGCTTGAGCATCCCGTGCCGTCGTTGCAGCCGCTGCTCGAATACCGACGCAAGACGTTCGTGTCGGGCGGACCGACCGGTTACCGAGAACTGATCGAGACAGTATCTCTGTGCACCTTCGTCGGCGACACGTTGATCTTCGGGGCGGGCTTGGTACCGCGTGTCGTGCAGCACTTGGAGGCCGAGGGTTATCAGGTAGTCGTGGAAGATGATCGCCTGCAACTTCCCCGTCTGACAACCAACACGGCCCTCATGAATGCGGTGGAGCAGCGTGAGCAAGAACTGCTGCAAGCCGTCCAACACAACCTGCTCGGTCAACTCGCCGTCCGCGACTTAGATGCCGCAATCGACGCCTGTGTGTTGGTGTGCCGGTTCTACTTCGATGCTACGGTGCTCGTCGTGGCACCCAATCGCAGACTTGCCACACGCATCGCAAGCGAACTGCAACTGCTGCTGATGGAGCCCGTGGCGTTGTTCATGTCGGGCATCCCACGGCAGCAGTGCCGGATTACGGTGGCCGTGGGGCAAAGTATGCCGGATCGCGGTAAGTGGGACGTGTTGTTACTGCCGGTTGCTGAACAGACGCTCGGCAAAGAAGCACAGACCCGACTCGGAGGCAGGAATCTTTTCTTCCGACGTCGGTATGCGTTTGTGATCACCCAGCGGCAGCACGACCGGCTAACACGAGTGTCACTGGAACAAATTGCCGGGCCGGTCATCTACGGTGCCGCACGACCGCGTGTGCCGGTGTTGTTCGCCATGTTGCCGGTACCGCAGTGCCACGTCGGCAAAGCCCGGACGGCGTTCACACAGAAACGAAAGCTGTACTGGCTAAACGACACACGGAACCGTCACGTCGCCACGGTCGCTGAGAACTTGGCGGTCAGAACCCACTGGGCGGTAAAGCAACTCTGCGGCCAACGTATCAGTCTGGCCAATCTGTGCGGCCAACAAGAACTGCGGATCGCCGTCCTGGTTGAATCCGCTGAGCACGCTCGGGCACTGGCGAAGCTTTTGCCCGACTGGCGGCTCGCTACCTGGACACCTGAAGCCCGTCGTGGATTGCCGGAACAGGCTGACTCCCGCCACACGATCATGACGGCCATGTACGCCGCCAAGTTTGGGACGACGGCTCAGATCATCATCCGAGCGACGGGCACCTCCGGGCCGTTGACGCTACGCGGCTTCCCACCGCGTACTGACACCGTACCGGACGGTACCTCGGTCTTGGTGATCGACTTCGACGATGCGTCTCATCCGATAGCAGCAAAACAAACCGTACACCGTGTTGACGAATACGAACGTCTGGGCCTGACGAAAGTCATAGGCCCACCGTTCGTGTCGTCGGCGTGGTTAATTCCTGAGACTAGTAAGGCCAGACCTTCTCGTTCAGGTGGAGTCTGTGTAAACGGACTTATCGATCAGACCTTGGGTTTGATTCCGTCTCGATTGTCTGGGGAGACGCAGAAAGCCCAGATGACTTCTTTATCCGCTCAGTTATCTCCTAGTGAGACATCTGACCCGACAAGGATGTGCTGATGACTTGTCCCTACGGTACGAGTACAGGCAGTTAGATCTCCTGGATAGGTTCTGGAAGACAGCTCTAGCTGTTGTAGGAGTAGTGGATGGGCCGGGACATTGGCTCCGCCGAATGTCAGCGTTTTTTCTGGATCGTAGTAGTAGGTGGCGGAGCCGTGGGGATGCCGTGTGCGTCCCCACGGTGCCCGCTGAACGGAAATAGGAACAGTACATGTGTGATTACGAACCCATGAGTCGCGGCCCGGTCTCCATCGAGCCCGACATGCAGCGGCTGACTCGCCATCAAGGCGATCGGGAGCAACTGTTGGCCGAGTACCACCAGGTCGCTGACCAAGCGGTGAAGGCAGGCCGGAAAGCGATCCGAGTATTGGCCCCACGCCTGCTCAGCTTGATCGCCGAGCCCAAGATGCTCCGTGCGGCCTTTGACCACTTGGCGGAAAAGGGTGGCCAAGCTCCCGGACACGATGTCCGACGCATCACCGATTATTCGTCGTCCGAAGCGTGGGAGCTTTGTCGAGCCTTGAGCCATGCGATTCTCGCAGGCACTTACCGACCGGGACCGGAACGGATTTGCCGGATCGACAAGGGTAACGGCCGAGGTCAACGACAACTCATCTTGCTCAACGTCGCGGATCGGATTGTGCAGCGAGCCGTCACCATGATTCTTCAACCGCTGTTTGATCCGGGGTTCGATCCGCGTTCGTTCGGCTTTCGCCGTCAGCGGAGTCACTTGCAAGCCGTGGCGGTCGCCGAGAACTTGTTGCTCACGCAGGGTCGCCGAGTCTGGGTGATTCATGACATCAAAACCGCTTTTGAGCATGTGTCGATACCGCGTTTGCTGAACTTGCTGCACGGCGTTCTTCCCGACGATGCGTTGAGCGAGTTTCTCCGGCGAACCCTCGGCGGTAAGACGCTCAAGGGCCTACCACAAGGCGGCTCGGCTTCGCCGCTCATGCTGAACTTTTACCTGAATCATTTCTTGGATCGGCCGTGGCGAAAGGCTCATCCCAACATCGCCATGCTGCGTTTCGCCGACGACCTTCTGGTGCTCTGCTCCGACGTACAACAAGCTCGCCATGTCGATGAAGAACTCCGACGCCTGTTGCATCCCACGGGCATGACGCTCAAGGCCACCGCCGACGAAGCGATCCACGACTTGACGGCCGGGGCCGCACCGACGTGGCTAGGCTTCCAGTTCACGCCAGCCGAACACGGCTTGGCAATGCACTTGACGGACGGCTCCTGGGCACGGCTGGCAAAGCACCTCTCCTTGGCCCACACACGCGGCGACTCACCGCTGGTTGCCGAGCGACTCGTGTACGGCTGGCTCAAGGCCCGAGGCCCGGCGTTCGCGTGGAGCGACGTCCCCAAGGTGCTCAGTCGTGTGATCCGCATCGCCCGCCGTTTCGGCTTTGAAGAAGTCGCCTGTAAATCAGACCTGCACCAAGCCTGGCAAACGTCCCATGCTCGCTGGTGCAAACTGCGAAAGGCGGTTCGCGTGCAGGATTCCGATCCACCGACCAGGACTGTCACCGGTTCGTGTCCCCGTTGATGCCGACGAGTGTTTTAGTGTTATCCGTTCTTCCGTGTTTTCCCAGTTGCAAAGGAACCGCCGATGACAAAGTTCGCCCAAGAGCATGAGACTCGCCTTAATACCCTCGATGAAATTCTCGACGTCGCACGCAGAAACATCTTCATGGGACTCGATCCGCTTCGTCGCGTAAAACGCACCCGAGAGGCAGACGGAAAACGAGTACCCCGCTGGCTTACCAAGGCGATCGACTACCTGGAGGCGTGCCAATCCGATATTCGCATGTTGAGTGACCGTATGGTCGCGATTCGACAGGATTACGAACTGCTTTACGGAATGCTGGCGTCTTCATCTACGACAAGCAATAACCGCCGACAACGCATTGCCGAATAACCCCAGCCAAGATCGCCTTTTCACGGAAGATATCAGCATGGCCACCGCCACCGACCACATCACGCTTGAGCTGTACGCCTACAATCCGACGACTCCGCCCGCATGGCGGTGGAACTACGCCCAAAAGCTGTTGAGCAACCATGAGGCTCAATCTTGCGGCAGTGCGGACCCGTGGGTGACACGTACGTTGCAGCATCTGTCGGCGGACAGAACCGCGTCGTACCCCAATCGCAGCGATAAACCTCGATTTGATCCATCCATCGAACAAGCTCATCGGTTGCCCATCGACTCCAGCGAGCAACGCAACTATCTCGAAGCCTTGCTGCTCACGGGCGAATCATTCCCTCGAATCGCCAGACGTTGCCATTTGCCGATTGCCGTCGTGGAGGCGTACACCCAACTCTTCTTTGACGTGCGGCCACGGCTTGGGGCGAGGGACTGGATCATGTCTCATGTGATTCGCTGCTACGCCTTCAACAATTACGCCGGGGCGGAAGAAGGCGACCTCTGGAAGCTGTACGCCGCTTTCGGCGGCATTTACGTGCTCGACACGTACATGGCCGCTACCGGAGAAGTCGAGTGGCCGGATTGGCTTCCTGATGCAGTGGGCAGCGACGATCCCGCCGTGATTGAGCGGTTCAAAGAGAAACTTCGGCTCACCTACAGGTTCAATGTCGCACGAACGGACGCCGAGGTGGAAGCCATCCTCGCTGCGATCGAACACCTGCGGGCATTCGACGATCCGTTTACTCCGCCGCCGGAAGAGCTTCGTAAGTTGCAAGGAATGGAGCGTTATCTCAAGGGCCGCATCGACCAGAAACGCAAACCAACCAGGCCGACAAAATCGAAACCTCGCAACAAATCGCAACGCGACCGCACCAGTACGCCGCCGATCGACGACCCGACCAAGATCGTCCGTAAACCTAAGTGAGGTCAATCATGCCCAAGACCAAACAACCCGATAAGCCGCAGCCCGGTCTCGACGACGAGCGGCACCGCAAGTCCCAAGAATCCGCTCGTCACGCTGAGATTCTCCGCGACGGGATTTTCCCGGCGTTGATGGCGTCCGCCCTGAAGCTGGAAAAGTTCGTGAACACTCCGGCGTTCAAGGTATTCCTCGATCGGCTTCACGAAGACGCCGGTCGTCCGACGAATCCGATCGCCCGGATGATGATCGAGCAACTAGCCCTCGCTCATTACCGCATCGCTCAGTTGCAAGTGCAGGCTGCTCATGCCGAAGGGCTCGAAGCGGCGAAGATCTATAACTCGATGGCTTCCCGGTTGCTCGGGGAGTTTCGTCGCTCGGCACTGGCACTGGATCTCATGACTTCACGGTCATCAGAGCCGAAGTCGAAGGCAAAGCTGCGGGTGCTGAAGATGGCTCAATGACGACAAGCGTTGCGGAGAAAAAAGGATGCTTAAAAAAGAAACGCGAGACGGCGAAGTAGCAGGTAACGCAGTCTTCGGAAAGTCATCTGCCTGCACGCCCAACCCACGGCGATCCGCCGCGGGAAAGCGTAACCAAGCACTCAGCAGAGGGCTCACACCAAGCGGTCGTGCCAAGCTCCGTGCAACGGCACTCCGGTGCCAACCTTGGAAACTCTCAACCGGTCCGCGTACTGCTGCCGGGAAAGCACGGTCGGCTCGTAACGGCAAAGCTACTCAGATCGGGCCGCGATCGGTCCGTGAACTACGTGCCGACGTGGCTGAACTCAGACAGATGGCAGACTCGTTGCGGGAGAGTCGGCAAGCGGTGCTGGGCCGACTGGTGGGCGACTAACGTGAACGCTCGGCGATTGCTCAAAAATCCTCGTCATTTCGCCAATCCGGCAGTCCCTTCTTCATCGCCTTGGTCGCCTTTACCGGTTCGAACTCCTCGGGATCAAATTTGCCACCGGCCCATTCGAGCATGGCCTCGTGGTCTTCGTGCTGCGGGTCGGCGACAGCTTCGAGAAAATTGGCGTAGCCCCCAAAGCCGCCGACATCCTCGGGTGGGCAGGCTCTTCGACCTTCGAGACAAAGCGGGAACTTCGTTCCTTTTTCCGGCTTGGGACTACCCTCAAACAGAACCTCGTGTTGCCAACCGTCGCCGAAATCGTATTCGTAAGTGAACTGGAACCTTTTCCCGTTCGCCGGAAGGATTTCACTCAGCATCGTCGTCGTCGAATCCTCGATCTCGACGCCCATGTCTTCCAGTAGGTCGAGATCGCCGTACAGTTTTCGACCGATGGTGAAGTGGTGCAAATGGGAATTCGTCCAGCCCATCGCCGTTTGAATATGTTCATGCAGCTTGTCCAGCGTGCAGTCCTGGACCTGAATCCTTCGCCAGATCGGCGGCTGCGATCGGATGAGCGTGATTTTGAATTAATAAACCGAAGATGACTTCGTTTTCTTGCCGCCCAGCTTGGCTTCGCCTTCCCTGGCGATCCAAGTCTGTAAGCTATCCATGAGGGTCTTTGCCACCATCATCAGGCCGACTTGCTCCTGCGGCGTGGTATAGGGCAAATCCTCGGCGACCGCCATCGCCATCCCGATCACTTCGGCGGCAGTGAACGAAGTCTCGCCCTGGCTCATCTTGGTACGAACCTTGGGCGTGACCGTGTGCAGGATCGAAAGAACGGTTCGTTCGAGTTTTTCAGGAACGAACGTATCGACCACCTTGGTTTTGACCTTCAACTGATCGGCTGCCGCCGACGCCTGACCGGTCCAAATGGCGATACGCACCGCTTGGTCGGAGACCAGCTTGTACGCCTGACTCGACTTGGTTTCACTTCGCTTTTTCGCCATTGCAGCGTCCTGGTTGTGGCTTGGCGTGGAACGGGGCTGGTTGCTTCGCAAAGGCCATCACCGACGCTCGGCCACCGCCCTAGCAATGAGTCGCAGTCGGCTGATTGACGTTGATGCCTAAATCGCTCGATTCGGAGTTAGACCTTTCCCAACTTCGACTTCTATTTGCCCAATTTGGCTTCGCTCATCTCAGCAATCCATTGCTGTAGGCCGTTCATCAGCGTTCGGGCGACCATCAGCAAACCGAGTTGCCGTTGAATTCCAGCCCCAGGCAGTTCTTTAGCGATGGTTTTTGTCATGCCGCATACTTCGGCGACGGTGAACAGGGCGTGGTCACGGTCTAACTTGTCGCCAATCCTGCCCGAGACAGACGGCATCGCTGCGAGAATGTTACGTTCGAGTTTATCTGCGACAATCGTATCGACCACTTTGTTCTTGATTTTCAACTGCTCGACCACCGCCAGCATCTGAGTCGTCCATTTGGAGATTTCAGCAGCTTGATCGCTCGTCGTTTTGGGCTTCTTTGCGGATTGAATATTGACGACCTTCGGCAGCAAGTCGGTGATTTTGTCGAAGATGAGTTCGAGGCTTTTCTTTGACTTCTTGCTTTTGGCGTCTTTCGACCCAGCCGCCACAATGGCGGACAATCGGTCAAGATCATCCAAAGTCATCTTGAGCGGTTTTCTCGGAGCCGTCTTACGGATGATGGCTTTTAAGTTTCGATCAAGGCCGGTGAGGTCGTCGAGAATGTGTTGGCGTTCCGCCTCGGTCAGTAGGAGATCCAGTTTCTGGCCGGGCTTGATCTGGGTGCGTTGGTGGTTCATCGGGGAGCCTGGGGCTTATTGATGCAGCACTTTTTGAACTTCTTACCCGAACCGCAGGGGCAAGGATCGTTCCGTCCGAATTCTTGCTTCGGTGCTGGTATCTGAGGCAGGGCCAGCCGAGACGCCGGTGGCAAAGACATTGGGGCCTTGGGCTTTTCAGTTTTTTTCCCGGTTAGCTTTTCAAAGGCGAATTGCAGCAGCCCAGCAGGATCGTCTTCGAGTTCCTTGACCCGTCGCCAGTGCTCCGTCTTCTCAACCTTTTCGGTCGCCAACCATTCGTCGTATTCTGGAAACCGTTCCCCCATGATGGTACAGGTTTCTACCAAGTAGTTCCGCAGCCCTCGGCTGTCAAAA